>JBOGLH010000030.1:0-30363 GCA_050746025.1 Terriglobales bacterium
GAAGATCCCAAGCAGGTGCTGGCGATTCCGGGCATCGGCAAAGGCATGCTTATTAATTTGAAAGAGATGCTGCACGAGGGAAAACTTTCGCTGCACGCGGAGATGCTGAAGAAATATCGTCCGTCGATGTTGGAGTTGCTTAGGGTGCAGGGGCTGGGGCCGAAGACCGTGGCGCTGATCTGGAGCGCTTACCAGGTTTGCGATCTGGAGGGGGTGGAGAAATTGGCGCGGGAGGAAAAAATCCGCGAACTGCCGCGCATGGGCGAGAAGCACGAGCAGAAAATATTGAAGGCGATCGAAGATTATCGGAGGATTGCGGGACGATTTTTGCTGAATGCCGCCGAGGTGCAGGCAGAGAAAATTGTCGAGCATTTGCGGAATTATCCAGGGGTGGAGAAGGCGACGCCGGCGGGTTCGCTGCGGCGAGGACGCGAAACGGTTGGCGATCTCGACATTCTGGTCACAGGCCCAGCGTGTTGCAATGACGATGAGCGAGAGAAGCTGGTCGAACACATCATAAAGTTACCAGGGCTGATGGAGATCATTGCGCGCGGCGAAAACAAAGTGAGTTTCCGTTTGCGAGGTGGAATGCAGGTGGACGTGCGGTTTCTGCCGCCGGAGTCGTTCGGGGCGGCGATGCAGTACTTCACTGGATCGAAGGGACACAACGTGGCGTTGCGGCAACGTGCGCTGAAGATGGGTTACACATTAAACGAGTACAGCCTGGCAAAGCTGGATGATCGGCAGGTGGTCGCAGGTAAATCGGAAGAGGAAATTTACGCCGCGCTGAAGCTGGATTATATTCCTCCGGAAATGCGGGAAAACTGTGGGGAAATTGATGCGGCGGAAGAGCATGCCCTTCCAAAGTTGATTTCGCAGGAGGACTTACGGGGCGATGTGCACATGCACACCATCGAAACCGACGGACGCAACACCATCACTGAGATGGCGGAAGCGGCGCGTGAACGCGGGTACAAGTACATGGCCATTACTGATCACTCGAAGAACCTGGCCTTCGCTAATGGATTGGACGACGCCCGGGCAGTTGAACATATAAAGAGAATCAGGACGACTGCGGAAAATATTGACGGGATCAGGATTTTTGCCGGGATCGAAGTGGATATTCTGGCTGACGGGTCGCTGGATCTTTCGGATTCAGTGCTGCAGCAGATGGATCTGGTGATTGCCAGTGTGCACTCACACTTCAATCAATCGGCCGAGGAGATGACGGCGCGATTGCTCAAGGCGATTGAGAATCCGAATGTGTCGATCATCGGACATCCGACGGGCCGGATTCTGCTGCGGCGGGATGCATACCCGTACGATATGAATGCGGTGCTCGAGGCGGCGGCGCGGAATAAAGTTGCGATGGAATTGAATGCATATCCAGATCGGCTTGATCTTTCGGACCGGCATTTGAGGATGGCCAAACAGCATGGGGTGAAGGTCGTAATCAATACCGACTCGCATCACATCACCCATATGGAGAAGATCCGGTACGGGGTGCTGCAGGCGCGGCGAGCCTGGCTTACGGCAGGAGATGTGTTGAATACGTTGCCAGCAGAGAGATTTGCTCGGGCGATGAAGCATGCGTGGGAGGGGTGATGAGGAGGCGTGGTGGATTCGCGGTTTCCGCTCTACGAATCGCATGGGCGGGTCAGGCTCTAGTGGCGCTGCGAGCTTTTGCGGAGCCTTGCTCCGCCGGACAGCCGAGGGCGGCTGTCCCCACGTGTCAAAGGTCCCACATATCAAAGATGGTGAGCCCGGAACCTCCGGGCGCTAGACGCTGCGAGTACAATGGCTGCGCAGGAGGGCACCATGTCGAGTCCGACCCCTACGCCTCCATCGGGTCCAGAATCGTCATCGACCGGAAGTCAGGAGACACAAACCCAGCAGCAGAGCCAGGTTCAGCAGAATGAACTGCGGGCAAATCCGCCGAATGAACAGAGCAAATTCGATATTGGCGAGGAGTATGGCACGGCGCGCAAAAATCTTCCGCCGACGGGAATTCTCGCGATCTGCATCGTGGCGGTGTTGGTGATCGTGGGGATTTATTCGCTGACGCATCGAGCACATGCGCTTTCTTCAGGATCGATGGACGATGTGACGGCTGTCGCCGTACCTGGTCAAGACATGATGATGGTTGCGATCAATATCACAGTTCACAATAATGAGGGCAAGCCGTCGTGGATACATACCGTCCAGGCAACGCTCGATACGGGTAAAGATAAATTCACTGACGACGCGAGCCCGGCAGTAGACGCCCAGCGATACTTTCAAGCCTCCCCTGCTCTCAAGCAACACGCCATCGCGTTCTTGCTGCCGGAGGCAAGGCTGGATCCGCAAAGTAAAACGTCGGGAACAATCGTCGTGAGTTTTCCAGTGACGGAAGACGTATTTAATGCACGCAAATCATTAACAGTGACGGTAACGCCCTACGATGAGTTGCCGGTTGTGATCACGAAATAGTGATTAACTGATTATTCGTGTTTCGGAATATGCTTACGACGCGCGAGATGAGTTTGCGCTGTCTGATTCAGGTCTTCGTACTTGAGTAAGCTGATCGAGCCGTCCACTTCGAGCACTCCCAACGCGACATCATGGTATGTGGTGATGCCATGCTCGCGCAGAGCTCGTTCCAGTTCATCCATGCTGACGTGCTCTTTCGCCATGTGCGCGAGGATCAACTGGCCGTCATGAACCAGCAAACTGGGCTCGTCTTCAACGAACTTGCGAAAGCGACGATTGCCGCCAGAGAATTTGGCGATGAGATAGTTCATCAGCAGCAGCGTTACGGCTGCGACAATTCCGCCTGCCAGCGAAGTGTCGGGGCCGGTCATGGCATTCTGTACGGAATTGCTGAGAAGAAGCAATAGGGTGAGATCGAATGGGGTCATCTGACCGACTTCCCGCTTGCCGCTGAGGCGCACTCCGATCAAGACGACCAGGTAGATAGCGAAGGTGCGAAAAAAGATTTCGACGAGGACTTGCCAGTGTGGAAGAACCATTTTGTGAATTGGCGTGAACGGCGGCGCCGGAATAAAAGTACCATCATTGTTGATTTCTTCAAAGACCAGTCGAAGGGTTCGAGTTGCCTCAATTCCCATGCTGCCACTATGCTCTTGTGACCAATGCTGATTTCAATTGTTGACATACTGGCCATTGCAGCGCACCGCGATGATGTGGAACAGACCTGCGGAGGAACGCTGCTCAAGATGGCGCTGCGTGGCCATCACACCGGGATTCTCGATCTGACTCGCGGCGAGATGGGCACACGTGGCACGGCGGAAGACCGGGCTCGGGAAGCTGCAGATGCGGCGAAGATCCTGCAAGTTTCGTGGCGAGAGGCGCTCGATATTCCAGATGGCCGGGTGGAGAACACGTGGGAGAACCGGCTGAAAGTTGCGCGAGTCATCCGGCAGACGCGGCCGCGAGTGGTGGTACTTCCCTACTGGGAGGGGCGGCATCCGGACCATTACACCGCTTCGAAGCTGGGGTATGAGGCCTGTTTTTTGGCGGGGCTGGCGAAATTAGGGATTAGCTCTCAGCTGTCAGCTCTCAGCTCAGAGGAAATGGAATTCGCGGTCGAGGCGCCCGCGCCACACACACTTTCGCCACACAGGCCTTTCAAGATTATTTATGCGACGCTGTACCACGATGTGAGGCCAACGTTTGTGGTTGATATCAGCGATCACTTTGAGGCACGGTTCGAGTCGCTGATGGCTTACAGGTCGCAATTCAGCGATCAGGAAGCAGGGAAAGATATTTTTCCTGCTCGGGAAGAAATCTACGCGCGGGTCGAATCTATGGCCAGGTTCTACGGAATGATGGCCGGTGTGACCTATGCGGAGCCGTTTCTGCAGAGAGAAGTGGGGCTGGTGGACGACGTCACCGCCATTCCAGTCAAGTCGATCTGAGGCAGTTGCGCCTCGTGATACTATGGTATTACATAGTTACTAAAGGTAATACCTATGGCTTTCCAAAGCAGGATCACGAGCAAGGGCCAGGTCACGGTTCCGGTCGAAATCCGTCGCAAACTGGGGTTGCGTCGAGGAGATAAAGTCGAGTTCCGGGAGCACGGAGCGGAAGCGGTGATCACGCGGGCGATCGAGCCGAA
Source organism: Terriglobales bacterium (assembly GCA_050746025.1). Lineage (GTDB taxonomy): Bacteria > Acidobacteriota > Terriglobia > Terriglobales > Acidobacteriaceae > Gp1-AA145. The sequence continues at coordinate 4,118 of JBOGLH010000030.1, forward strand.
AAGCCCATTCGATAAGTATGTCGGAATTCTACGCGGCAAACAGAAACGTCAGATAACGTCGAAACAATGGATGGCAGAGTTGCGCGATGAGGGCGAAGCGGAGCGCAAGCGCTGAAGACTGCAATCGACACGAACGTTCTTTCCGCTCTACTGTCCGGCGAGTCCGCGTCCTCAGAATGCAAGAGCCAGTTAGATCAGGCCCGGCTGCGGGGTAGTCTCGTCATCTGTGCTCCGGTTTATGCCGAGCTTTGCGCATACCCTGGCGCGACGAAGGATTTCGTTCTCAAGTTTTTAAACGAGACAGGCGTCCACGTTGATTTCCAGATGAGTGAAGCCGTGTGGCACGAAACCGCGGTCCGATTTGCCAACTATGCAAATCGGCGGCGCAAGTCGGGAGGGGGAACGCCCAAACGAATGCTCGTGGATTTTATCGTAGGCGCCCACGCCTTGAACACGACAGAACGGTTTTTGACATTGGACCAAGGCCGCTACGTCAAAGATTTTCCAGAATTGAATCTGGTTTAACGGCGGCTTCTATGACTTCACTGCGACTGCCAATCCATCACGGATGGGCAGGATAGTTGTGAACAACTCTTTCGAGCCATACAGCAGCCGATTGAATTCGATAATGGCTTTTGTCGACGCTTCTGACGGGCTTCTTTGCGCGACTTTGCCGCTCCATAAAACATTGTCGGCAACCAGCAGTCCGCCTTTACGCAGTCGGGGTAGCGCCATGCGGAGGGCGCGGGGATAGTCTTCTTTATCCAGATCGCAGAAGATTATGTCGAACTGGTGAGTCTGTTCGGACAAAATCTCGATGGCGTCGCCCACTTTTACGGTAATGCGATTGGCGACTCCGGCGCGCTCGAAATATACACGCGCTTCGTCGGCGTTTTTGCGATCGCCGTCGGTATAGATGACGTGGCCGCCGTCAGCAATGGCGCATGACCACCAGATGGTTGAATATCCAATGGCGGACCCCATTTCAAAGATATTTTTTGCTCCAGAGATCAAAGCCAGCTGATGCAAAATGCGGCCAACGGCTGGACCAACAATGGGGATGTTGCGCTTGGCGGCCTGCATTTCCATTTCGTTGAGAACTTCGTCGCGAGCTGGCAACAGCGAATAAAGATAATTCTCCACGGGTTCGGATGTAATTCCGTGCATCATCCAGCGTGGCTTGTCAGAAGTTTTCGGCATTTCGATTTTGTCTTTCGTCTTACGAGATGGTCTCGCCCGGCTTCATTTCAACAACTTTAACGCTGTGGACTAGTTTACTTAAATCGGCGGGTCGGCCTGTCAGCACCGGAAAGGTCGCAAAGTGCATAGGGATAACGGCATTGGGCTTCAGTAGATTGCAGGCGTATGCCGCCTCGCGCGGCCCCATGGTGTAGTGATTACCGATCGGCAACATGGCTATGTCCGGCGCATAGAGTTCGCGAATAATCGCCATGTCTCCAAAAACGTTGGTGTCACCCGCGTGATAAATCTTGATCCCGTTATCAAATTCGACGACATAGCCACAGGCCTCGCCACCATACACATAGGTATCGCCATCCTGAATTCCGCAGGAGTGGTCGGCGTGGACCATGGTGACGTTAATGTCGTCAACCTGTTGCGTGCCGCCTTTGTTCATCTCCGCGAGCTGCTTCACGCCTTTCTTGCCTAGCCATCCGCAGAGTTCGGGAATACCCACAATTTTGGGGTTGTATTTTTTGGCGATTTCAACCGCGTCGCCGATGTGATCGCCATGGCCATGGGTACATAGCATGACGTCGACGGCTTTGACTTCTTTTTCGCTGGTGGGACATGCGGGATTTCCCATGACCCAGGGATCGATCAGGATTATTTTTCCTTTAGGGGTTTGAATGCGGAAAGTAGCGTGTCCGAGCCAGGTAAGCTTGATACCGTTCAGTTTCATGGAGTCGTTCTCTTTCTAAGAATAATGATTAAACATTTTAGACATGCAGCAGGGTGGGTTCAATCCGCAGGTTACGCCTGATGCGTGAAAGCTTTTAACCTCAGAGAAAAGTCCGCGAGAACGCAGAGAAAATCACACCGATCGATCGCGGTTTTGACGGCAAGCGCGGGGTGGGTAGTAGTATGTTGGCTCCATGACGGAACTCAAAGTCCTGATTTCGCAAGGAAGGATTGCCGAGCGGGTCGCGGAGATGGGCGCGCAGATCACTGCTGATGCGAAGAGCGAGCCAGTAATTTTTGTCGGGGTCCTGAAGGGCGCGGCAATTTTCCTTAGCGACTTGGTAAGACAGGTACAAGTAGACGCGACATTTGAATTCATTGGCGTGTCAACCTATGGCAATCGGCCCACTCCGACGCAGGAACTCAGGTATGCATGGGACTCGACCGGAGAAGTGAGATTGACGAAGGATGTGGACCAATCGCTGCGCGGGAAGAATGTGGTTCTGGTGGAAGATATTCTGGATACAGGATTGACCCTGACATTCCTCAAGCGGCTGTTGGAAGGCCATCAGCCGAAGAGTTTTCGCGTGGCGGTGCTGCTGGATAAACCTTCGCGACGAAGGATGCCGGTGCAGGCGGATTACACCGGGTTCGAGATTCCGGATGAGTTTGTTGTGGGTTACGGCCTGGACTATGCCGAGCGATATCGCAATCTTCCGGATATATGCGTGCTGCCCAATGACGCGCAGATTAATGAAAATTGATCCAACAATTCCACAGTTTAGAGTGACCAAGGTAAACAGTGGGAACAGCTCTGACTGCTATGATTAAAGCAGTGGAAATGGCCGCCGTTCAAGCTGAAGCGCAATCGCGAATCGATCCTCTGCTGCTGGAAGTGGCCGACGTGGTCAACACCACGCTCGACCTTGACACCACGCTGCGCAGGGTGGCGGAACTCGTCCGCAAGGTCATCGATTACGAGATTTTCGGCATTCTGCTGCTTAATGAAAAAACGCAGGAGCTGTATTTCCGCTTCAGTGTGGGGCATTCGAAAGAAACTGCGGAACGTATTCGAGTGAAAGTCGGGGAGGGTGTAACCGGGGTTGCGGCGCGGCGCGCGGAAGCGGTGCTGGTGGGCGATGTCAGCATTGATCCACGATATATTTCTGCGGTACCGAACGTGCGATCGGAGCTGGCGGTGCCGCTGATCGTGAAGAACCGGGTGATCGGCGTGATCGATATTGAGTCTCCTCAGATTGACCACTTCACCGAAGAGCACAAGCGTTTGCTGACGCTAATTGCGTCGCGCATGGCGGTGGGCATCGAGAATGCGCGATTGTACACACGCATGACGAGGCAGACAAAAACACTGCTGCTGCTGAACGAAATCGCGCGCGAGCTCACGTCGATTTTGAATTTGGATGAACTACTGAAGAGGGTCGGTGAATCACTCAGTAAATTGATCGATTTCCAGATGTTTAGCATCTTGCTGATCGATGCGGGCGGAGAGAAATTACAGCACCGCTTCTCGCTGCGGTTTCAGGAAAATATTCAGCTCAAGAACGATATCCCGATTGGAAAAGGTATCGTTGGCGCGGCGGCGGAAGAGCGCCGGGCAATACTGGTAGGGGACGTAAAGAAGGACGCTCGGTACATCGAGTCGAACCCTGAGACACGGTCGGAGCTGGCGGCGCCGCTGATCTACAAAGACAAAGTGATCGGCGTGCTCGATTTGGAGCACACCAAAAGGAACTTTTTCACCGAAGACCATCAGCGAACCATAACCACCCTGGCGGCACAGATTGCAATTGCGATCGAGAACGCTCGCCTATATGAGCAGATTGCGCGCCAGGAGGGCCGGCTGGAACGCGACCTGGCGATGGCGCGGGAGTTACAGATGCGGCTTTTGCCGCAGGCTCTGCCGCAGTTAGCACATCTGGAAATTGCTGCGAAGTTTAGCCCAGCCCGGACCATTGGTGGCGACCTGTATGACTTTTTGAGCTACTCGCAATCACGTCTGGGCCTGGTAGTCGGGGATGTGAGTGGTAAGGGAGCGCCGGCAGCCATCTATGCAGGAGTCGTAGCGGGAATTTTGCGATCGCATGCTCCGATGGAACCAGCCCCGGCGGAAATGTTGACCGCGGTAAATTATTCGCTGGTTGAACGGCGCATCGATGCTCAGTTCGTATCGCTGATTTATTGCATATGGGATGATGTGAATCTTACGCTGCAGGTGGCAAACTCGGGACTTCCACGGCCGGTTTACTGCCACAAAGGCAAGACGCAGATGATAGAGGCGACCGGCCTGCCGCTGGGGTTGTTCGAAGATGCGGAATATGACGAGTTCGTTTTTCAGGCGGAGCCGGACGACATTTTCGTTTTCTTCAGCGACGGAATTCTCGACGCGACCAATCGCGCCGGGGACCTGTTCGGACGAACGCGCCTTGAAAAGATTATTTCGGAGTGCTCGGCGCAGTCGGCGGAATCGATTGTGAAATCCATTTTCAAGGCCGCCAGGGACCATGCATCCGGCGTGGAGACGTTCGACGATCAGACTGTGGTCGCAATTAAAGTTAAGGGGAGCACGCCACCGCGCACGTGAAGCACACCTTCGAACGACCTCCCGGATTCGTTTACAGCTCGCCGAAAAAGCGCGCTTCTCGGGATTCGAGGATTGTGGGAAGAACTACAGCTACCCGACAGCTGAACTGCGAGCAGGTTCCACTCAAGGAACTCGCGGAGCGCTTCGAAACTCCACTCTACGTTTACTCCGCGACAAGTATTCGCAAGCGGGTTCGCGCGTTCGCGCGGGCTTTCGGCGGTGTGTCGCACATTTGCTATTCGGTCAAAGCCAACTCAAATCTCAGCATTCTGAAGCTGCTGGCCAAGATGGGCTGCGGCTTCGATGTGGTCTCGGGCGGTGAACTGGAGCGGGTGTTACGCGCTGACCGGCGGGCAGTGAAGAGAGTTGTGTTTTCCGGTGTTGGCAAAACTTCAGCCGAGATCGAGGCTGCGCTCAAAGCCGGCATTCTGCTGTTCAATCTTGAGAGCCCTGCTGAAATGGACGTGGTGGCCGAGTGTGCCGAGAAAATGAAGCGCACAGCCCGCATTGCGTGGAGGGTGATTCCGGACGTTCCGGCTGAAACTCATCCGTATATTTCGACTGGTTTGCGAAAACACAAATTCGGCGTGCCCATTAGAGTGGCGCGCGAATTGTATGCTACGGCGGGCCGGTCTAAGTATCTGCAGGTGGCGGGAGTCAGCGTGCACATCGGATCGCAGATTACACAGTTTGCGCCGTTTCAAGCGGCGATGGAGCGCGTGGCACAACTGGTACGGCAACTGCAAAACGATGGGCATCGCATTCGATATGTGGACGCAGGCGGCGGATTGGGGATCAGCTACGATGGGCCTCAGGATTTTTCGGCGGTGATTTCGGAATATGCGGATGCGGTCACGCGACCTCTGCGGGATTTGAAAGTTAGAGTGTTGCTTGAACCTGGGCGGTCCATCATTGGAGCGGCGGGAGTGCTGCTGGCGACGGTGGTCTATCGTAAACAGAACGGCGATAAGAAGTTTGTGGTAGTCGATGCGGCAATGAATGACCTGATCCGTCCGGCGCTGTATCAGGCGGAACACCAGATTATTCCGATACAGGACTTCAGGTTCGCTGCGGAGATCGTAGATATCGTCGGGCCGGTATGCGAATCAGGAGATTTTTTTGCGCACGATCGCACTCTGCCTACAGTGGGTGCGGGAGATGTTCTGGCAATTCTTGATGCCGGCGCGTATGGGATGGCGCTGGCTTCGAATTACAACACGCGTTCCCGGCCGGCGGAAGTGCTGGTGGCTGGAAGATCGGCCAAGCTGATCAGGCGCCGCGAGACTGTAAGTGACCAGATGCAGACTGAGATGTTCAGGAAATCTTAGCGTCGCCTAAAGTGCTCTTTTAATTATTTCTACTCGTTCCCGCAGAGTTCCTGGCTCAACTGAGATCAGTTCGAAACCGAAGTCTCGATAGGCCTTTTCGTGAATTTTTTCGAAGCGCACGCTTTCCTCAAAACTGATTCGCCGCGCCTCGGTAGGGACGACGAAGCCTAGATTGCGAATAAAGAAAACTCGGTGTTGGTAGACGGCTTCTTTTTTGATTCGCTCTAGTTCGCTGGTAACAAATGGCGTATAAGGGTGCCCAAGGTAGACAGTTAAAGCTGCCGTGCAGACGATGCGGCGATCATGCAACTGGATTTTATCCGGTTGGCAAGACGCTCGAATCTGGCGGTCTCTTTGGAGCCTTGCGACTAGATCGATGAACGAGGGGTGCGTCCAAGGTTGAAGCGTCCCTTGAGCTTGAGCGGCGTCGATGACGTCAGTGGCTGCCTCTTCGACCACGCTGAAGCCGTCGAGCTCCAGCTGACGGATGATGGAGGTCTTGCCTGCACCCGGGGCGCCCGTGATGATAAACCTTCTCACGCGTTTTTGTTCGCCAGCGGGGATGTCCCAGTGGCCCTTCCATGGGAGTACAACTTATGGGCAATTTACATTGTGCTCTGATTGGGTGATGCTGTCGGAGTTCGGTTTCCCGACCATGGTTACAATTCTTCACAGCCTTGTCCACATGATTCAGGTAGCGGGGATGGTGTGCGCCGGCTTCGGTCTGTTGTCACTGCTGGAGGGCGAGTACACGAAAAAATTGGCAAAGCGGATTTCCCGCATTCGGACGCGCCCTCAGGAAAAAGATGCAGAGCGATCACGGGTTTAGCTCAATTGGACGGCGCAGGTTGTTGGCTTGAGATTTCCGGCAACTGCTTAGTGTACAGTCGGTGGCTGCTCTTGCCACCATTTCTCAGAATAGATTTGCGTCCACTGCCCATCATCGGCATGGCGCCTGATATTAAGAAGCTGCGGTAATCCGATCTTGAGCCGAGGCAAAATCGTGTGGATGACCCAAGCGCAGCGTTGTAACTCTTGGTCGACGATTTGCTCGCGATTTACCGGATCCAGGTGCCGCCGGTTCATGGTTACGGTCAAACTGTTATTCAGGTGATGCGAAACCGCGCGGATCACGTGTTTTTCTGCCTGTTCGCGAATTTCGTTCACTTGCCAAAATAAGGCCCCAGCCACTCCGATCAAAACGACTAAAACGTAACGCATCCAATCAATACTTAAGCTGGAGGCTAATCCTGCAGTGATTCCAGTCGAGAACGCAATGATGATAATTCTACGATGGGGGGGCATGAGGTGGGATGGTATGGGAACCAGCTACTCAGGTCAAGAACCACCAGGACATTTTTTTGTAATTTCTTGCATACGGCACGTCCCGGCTCTAGCAGGGGGAGGCATTTTTTGGCACTCGTCGCCCGGCTTAACGCTGACCCCACTTCAGCTTGCTGCTAAGCACTTCGAAAAACGTACCGCGGGTATGTAGAAGGTTTACGTGATATTCGGATTTGCGGCAATAGATGTGGTCGCCATCATAGACCGGCATTCCCGATTGGCCGTCGATGCTGAGGTAGGCGTCTTCATCGCCCGTCATGACCACGATTTCAATGTGCGAAGTGTCGCGCACGACCAACGGACGATGGGTCAGTGAGTGGGCTGAGACTGGTGTAATCACAAAGCTGGCAACATCCGGCATAAGAATTGGACCGCCGGCTGCAAGAGAATACGCCGTCGAACCGGTAGGACTGGAGACGATCAGGCTATCGGCCTGGTACCGGGAGACAAAAACCTTGTCGATGTAAACGTCGCAATGATTCAGCCGGGCGATAGTTCCCTTCCCTACGACCACATCGTTCAGTGCCTCATAAACGCCGACCACCTCGCGACGGCGGTTCACTTCACAGTGCACCATGGAGCGGACATCGATATCGCAGGAACCTTTAGTGATGCTTTCGAGAGTGGGGTACAAATCGTCGAGAGGAATTTCAGTGAGGAAGCCCAGCGCGCCGAGATTCACGCCAACAATTGGAATGCCGGCCGCAGCGACGGCGCGGGCGGCCGACAATAGCGTGCCGTCCCCGCCTAGCACGATAACGAACTCCAGCTTGCGCGAGGCCATCTCGACGCGTGAAAGGACTTCGGCGCCGGCAGCGAAGGGAGCGGTCTCAGGATCGACTATGAAGGAATAACGGTGGCTGGAGAGCCACTCCTTTAAGCCGGGAACGATCTGCGCGACCTCAGGCTTATTTGGTTTGGAAACGATGCCGACGGTTTTGGTGGGCGGAATTTTGCTGGTCATCTTGAAAGTGAAATTGTACCGAAAGCCATGAGCACGCGGTAAATTTGGCTAAAACCTGGCATACAACAGAAACTCGCGGTTGCCTTCAGCGCCGAGAATGGGTGATTCAGTGACGTCGATGGAAGTGACGCCAAGCGACTGCACCGCGAAACGGATCTTTTCTACTGCCTGCTGTTGAGCTGAGGCATCGCGAACTATGCCGCCCTTGCCGACGAGGTTGCGCCCGACTTCGAATTGGGGCTTGACGAGAACGACGAGACTGCGGCCTTCACGCTTAGCGATGTCTTCGGGAAATGCGGAAGAGATTACTGCCGGAAGGAGCAGTGTCGCGGAGATGAATGAAACATCTATGGCGATGAAGTAAACTTCCTCGCCGAGCTGTTCGCGGGTGAGATAACTGGCGTTAGTGTTTTCGAGCAAACGAACTCGAGAATCCTGGCGCAACCGGAATGCGATCTGCCCTTGCCCGGTGTCGACGGCAATGACGCGGGCAGCGCCGTGCTGAAGGAGGCAATCGGTGAAACCACCGGTGGATGCGCCGACGTCCAGGCAGACGCGATCTCGAACATCAATCTTCCACCGCTCCAGAGCGCTTTCGAGTTTGAGCCCGCCGCGGCCGACATACTTCAGATCATCGCCAAGTAGACGAATCTCTGATGACGCATCGACCAAGGTTCCGGACTTGTCGACTTTCTGATCATCGACCAGAACCTTGCCGGCGAGCACAAGGGCTTGTGCCCTTTCGCGGGAAGGAACTAGTTGACGCTCGAGCAGCAACTTATCCAGACGAAGTTTCAAGGGCAATTCTTTCATCGAAAAAATAAATTTCGGCAAGCGCACTTACATGTGTGCACTTTGTATAAATTTTTCTTAACAAAGCGGTTAAATAAGTATTTGCTCGGATTTCCACAATATTATCCACAAGAATGTTGAAATTTATTCGAGATTTAACGCAGCAAGGGTATTGACAAGCCGGTGCGAGTTGCGCGGCGCAATCAATTTCACGGGAGTTATGTACCGACTTAACATAAAAATCTTTGCCGGATATCAGTGAGTCAAACGCCGCATCCAGAAGCTGGATGGCCAAACCCTGCTGCCATCGACAGTCGGAATGAAGCGACGTTTGGGGGAAGGAATACTGGCATAGCTGTTGCGCCAGTTGGGGAAGCACTGCTCGAGCACCCGAGCGTGGGAGAGTTGCATTGCGCTGGCGGACCACAGAACTTCGAATTCCGTATTAAACGAGAGAAAGGCCTGCAAAAGATATTGTTCTGACCAGAACCACAAATTATCCAGTACCGCACGGCGAGGATAATCAGATGGCAGGAATATATCGTGGACATGGACGAGCACACCAGGTTTCAAACGGGGCAAAATTTGCAAGTATTCGCGAACCACATCGCTGCCGACCGAAACCACGTGACTGGAGTCAATGAATAGTATGTCATCGGCGCGCAGTTGTTCGAAGACACCAACGTTCATTCGCTGCACCTGGTCGACAACAACGGTAACCACATCGCCTAACGCATTTTCAGGCAGACGCTCGGGGCAAGGATCGACCGTGATCAGTTCTCCGGCGACGCCATCTTGCTCGCGGTTGACACGTAGGGCGTGAGCCATGGCGCGTGTGCTGAATCCGGAGCCGATTTCGATGATCCGCCGCGGTTTCCACTTGCGCACCATGCAGTAAGCGACTTCCGCGTCGCAGGATTCGAAGTAGCCATTGTTGTAATGGTACGAAGCGGGCGCGGGATGCCCATCCCAATCGAGCTCGGAAACGTAGCGCTTGGAGAAATGCCGGGCCAGCTCAATCTGATCACGGAGCCGGAAATCGCACCCAGGAGGGGTTGCATAGATGGGCCACTCGCGCCGTGAAAGTTCTTCCACGTCGGGCACCGGCCAATAAAAATGATTGGGCGTGAGGTCAATGCCGAGTCTCTGCAGACTGCGAAAGCTACGTACAATCGCAGGGAAAAATAACCCGTTTTCCTTTAAACGGCGGGCGACGCTTGTTATCAGGCGTTTAGCCCAGGTGCCCTGCCGGGCATTCAAGACCCGTTCAGATGTGCTGCTAGGTTCGATTAAGACGAGAGAATCGGAACGTGACGAACTGGCGCTTGGACTCGGCATAGCGCTCAGTGTGATGAGATGGCGCCAAGAAAGGTGTATAAAAGCGAAACTTTAATGTTCTTTCGCTAGTAGATGATTCGCGGAACTTTCATGGACCCAAAAGCAGAGTTTTACACCATGCCGCACGGCGAACGGTTGCCTTGCGGATTTAAAAATCTAGATTGAGCCGCTATCCTGCGGCGACTTCTTCCAGAACTTTCTGATCAATATCAAAGTTGGAGTGGACGTTCTGGACGTCGTCGTGCTCTTCGAAAGCTTCCACCAGACGGATCATTTGCGCCGCCTGCGCGCCTTCCAACTTGATGTAATTTTGCGGAATCATCGCGACTTCAGCGGAGGCGGGATGAATACCAGCTTTCTTCACTGCTTCGACCACGGCTTCGAACACCGAAGGTTCGGTGAGCACTTCCCAGTTCTCGCCGTCATCGCGAAGATCATCTGCCCCGGCTTCGAGCACAATGCCCATCAAGTCGTCTTCTTTAGCGGCGGTTTTAGGAATGACGATGTCGCCTTTTTTGTGGAACAGATAGGCGACCGCGCCGGCTGCAGCCATGTTGCCGCCGTTTTTGCCAAAAGCATGGCGGATTTCGCTGACGGTTCGATTGCGATTGTCGGTGTTGATGTCGAGCAGAACGGCGACACCGCCCGGACCGTAACCCTCGAGCGCGAATTCTTCGTAGTTGACGCCGGGGAGTTCACCAGTACCGCGTTGAATGGCCCGTTTGATGTTGTCGGCAGGCATGTTTTCTGCCTTGGCAGCGGCAATGGCGGTTCGCAGACGGGGATTTGTATCGGGATCGCCGCCATTTTTGGCGGCAATGCTGATTTCCTTAATCACGCGCGTGAAAATCTTGCCACGCTTGGCGTCGAGCGCGCCCTTCTTGTGCTTAATTGTCGCCCATTTTGAATGGCCAGACATAGCGATACCTCGTGTTCGTTACCGCGAATTTTGCTGATTCGTGATCAGGACTTGCCCGTAACAGGGGATCACGTCATTGCCTCGAAATCAAGCGGGCGAAGTCGGATTATACCATAGAGAAACGTCTCGGGCGGTCCCTTCGAGCTACGCCGCGTTAGCTACGCGTGCAGAAATAGTTCGGTCCGCGAGAGAACGCAGGAGATCGATAATCTGTCGAGGATCTTCCTGGCCTTTTCTGATCCAGCACTCGGCCAGGCCGAGAGACTCCGCGGGCAATTCCGAGTAGGCGGAAAGAAATACAATGGGAACATTGGGGTCCATCTGTTTCATTCTTGTCGCGGCGTCGATGCCGTTCATGTCGGTCATCCAGTAGTCCATGAGCACGACATCGATCTGCTCGGATTTGAAAACGCGAATGGCTTCACGACCGCACGATGCAGTGAGCACTTCGAAGTCTGCAGATTCCAGCAACCGCTTCACGATCGCCAACACCGAAGCTTCGTCATCTACGCAAAGAATTTGTGCTGAAAAAGACATATCGCCCACGCTTGACCCAACTCTACGATGCAACGTTCCTGCGGGCGATGGCCGACACATAACGATTGGTGGAAGAAACTGGCTGCCATACCCAACATCCCGTATCTTTTAAGGCGCGTTGCGGTAATGAATGGTGCGTATCGTACACAAAAACAATTCACAGAGCGGGCACTCTGCATTCCTTCTTGCAGTTATCCGCGTACTCAGTTCCGGAGACATACAAGTTTGCATTCTTTTAAGAGGAGTTACTTATGAAAGTCGGATTCATTGGTTTAGGAAACATGGGATCGGGGATGGCGGCAAGTCTGCTTAAGGCGGCCCACGAAGTAACCGTTTACAACCGAACGCCAGACAAGGCGAAGCCGCTGGTGGAAAAGGGCGCGCGAAAAGCGGCGTCGGTGGCGGACGCGTGCAAGGGGGATGTAGTGATCACGATGCTGGCGGACGACAGCGCAGTCGAAGGCATAGTATTCGGCGATGCCGGAATGATCGAGTCGCTCGGCAAAGGCGCGATACATATTTCTGCGAGCACGATCAGCGTCGCCCTGGCGGACAAACTGACCGCGGAGCATGCAAAACGTGGGCAGCGGTTTGTCTCGGCCCCGGTGTTCGGGCGGCCGGAATCGGCGGCGAGTGCAAAGCTGTTCATCGTCGCGGCGGGCCCGGAGGACGCGGTAGACGACTGCGCTCCATTGTTCGACGCGATGGGGCAAAAAACATTTCGCTTTGGCGACAAGCCTTCGAGCGCGAACCTGGTGAAAGTCAGCGGGAATTTCCTGATCGCTTCGACCATCGAGATGCTTGCGGAAGCAATGGCGCTGGTAGCAAAGGGCGGGTTGGACCAGCATCAGTATCTGGATTTTTTGACTTCGACGCTTTTCAGCGCACCGATCCATAAAACTTACGGAACGCTGATCGCTGATAAAAAATTCAAGCCGGCGGGATTTGCTGCGCCACTCGGACTGAAAGATGCGCGGCTCGCGCTGGCGGCGGGAGATTCGCTACGGGTGCCGCTGCCTCTGGCCAATTTGGTGCGCGATCGTTTTCTAACGCTGCTGGCGCGTGGAGATAAAACCCTCGACTGGTCTGCGATCTCGATGCTGGCGGCGGAGGATGCGGGATTAGGAAAATGAAAAAACAGTTTTCAATGTTTCGAATTTTCATAACTTCGTTGATGGTTCAATTCCCTGCTCTGAACCTCGGCTACAGGTATATACTTCCACCGAAATGACAGTAAGTATTGCGTTAATGGCCGTTCCGGCAGTCTGTCTGCTGGTTTTTGTTTTCATGAGGAGGAAGCGGGACCGCAGTGATCTGGAGCAACACAGCATGACGGCGGAAGCGTTGCACGCATTGCTGGAGGCGAAACAGGAGTTGCTGATTTTCGACGTTCGGCAACCGCTCGATTTGCTGGCGTATCCGGAAATAATTCCTTCAGCGCAAAGAATTCCACCCGATGATGTGCTGGCCAACCCGTCGCTGATTCCTAAAGATAAAGACGCGGTTGTTTACTGCACCTGCCCGAGTGATAAAACCAGCCGCGAAATCTTGCGACGCGCTTTAGCTCTGCGCTTCTTCCGCGTCAAATTTCTTAGAGGCGGACTGCAAGCGTGGAAGATGAATGGATATCCGGTCGAACCGTACAAAGAGTCATTCCATCTATACACTTCCGCCTCCGGTCGCTGATCATTTGACTGTCGAGAAAAGCTTTAACCACAGAAGGCACAGAGATCACAGAGGAAGACACAGAGAGGAACCGTCAGAACTTGATAGTCCTTTGGAGCTGGATCACGGTTACTAGAGTGCTATGCGAAGCAAGCCAATCTTATCTATCTGGTAACGAACACGTGGTATACTGATTTCAGACGCTATTGCCACGGTTTGCTCGTGACGCGGGGTCCCAAGCTGGACCAGACTCATCTCCGCATTTCCTGCCCGCCGTATTAGTTGGCGCCAATCTAAAAATTTAAATGTGAGTGGCTGGCAGACTACGGGCGTGTGTCCGAGTGTGTAGCACACCAAGTGTGCAGACCAACCTCTCCAGAAAGAAACAAAATCGAATGACGACCTTTACCGAACTGCCCGTATCTTCTGCGCTGCAGAAGAAATTGGCGGCAGCTCAATTTGTTAATCTCACCCCCATCCAGGAAGGCGCAGTGCCTCCTGCTTTAGAAGGCCGCGACGTAATCGGCACCGCCCAGACGGGCACCGGCAAAACGCTGGCGTTTCTGATTCCAATTATCGAAATGCTGAGCCGGGAGACTGCGCATAAGACAACTGCTTTAGTGTTACTGCCGACTCGTGAACTCGCGATGCAGGTGCATGAGCAGTACGAGCGGCTGCGTACAAAAACTATGCACAAAGCCGCGCTGATTATCGGCGGCGTTTCAGAGCAGACGCAAATTCGTAGTCTGCGCGCCGGAGCGGGCCTGGTAATCGCTACTCCGGGACGATTGCAGGATCTGGTCACGCGTAAGTTTGCCGACCTGCAACACGTAAAAATTCTGGTGCTCGACGAAGCTGATCGCATGTTGGATATGGGATTTCTGCCGGCGATCCGGAGAATAATTTCGATCCTTCCCCAGCGCAGACAGACATTGTGCTACTCAGCCACCTTGGAGGCATCTGTCGCAGGACTGGTTTACGACTACATGCGCGATCCAGTGCGAGTGGCGTTGGGCTCGGTGCTCAAGCCGGCGGAGAGCGTGCGACTCACCGCCTATGAAGTCCGGCCCGGACAAAAGATGGACGTTTTGCGGCAACTGCTGTATGCGCAAAAGGGACAAACTTTGATCTTCACCCGCACCAAACGCGGCACGGAACGTTTGGCGAAAGAACTGGTGCGCGATGGTTTCAGCGCGGCCATGATTCACGGCGACCGATCGCAGTCACAGCGCAATGCGGCTCTGAGTGGATTCCAGGAAGGCCGTTACCAGGTACTGGTGGCGACTGATATCGCGTCACGCGGGCTACACGTAGACGACGTGGCCCACGTTATCAATTATGACGTCCCTAAGATGGCGGAAGATTTTATTCATCGCGTGGGACGGACGGGGAGGGCTGGGTTCCAGGGGCATGCATCCACTCTGGTTGCGGGAGCCGAAGTTCTTGAACTGCGGACCATCGAACGTGCACTCAAATTGAAAATCGAGCGCAAGCAGATTGATGCAAGCACCGAACAACCGAGACGTTTTGTTGAAAACACCCTGGCTTCGCGAACTTTAACAGCGTTGCCAGGTGAAGTTTTCGTGTAAAACGAATCCAGTCGCCGAGGCTCGAGGGGTCGGCGACTGGATTGATCGCAAGTTGGGCAGGACGAATTACTGGATGTTTGTCATTCGGAATCGTCAGCGCCGTTTTCGTCGGAGTCTTCCATGCCGACGTTGAACAAGGCGGCCTGAGCAGCGGCGTGTTCGCGCAATTCGGCCATTTCGTCCACATTGCTGTCAACGGGTTTCTCCTGCTTTCGCTGACTGCGACGTTCCGCTTTCTCCCGCGCTTTTTGTTGACGCGTTTGTTCCTTCTGGCGCTTGTTAAAAGTTGATCGGCCCCGTGGCATACCTCATCTCCCAAAGTGCGTAGTGTTGGTCGCGGGCCGATGAATCGACCGGCGCATTCTATCCCTTACTAATAGTTTACCAGCGCGGCTCGCGAGGTTGCCGGGCATGGCCGCGGTAATCATCACGATTATTGCCGCCGCCGCTGCTCCCGCCTCCGCGACCGAACCGCTGACCAGTCTTTGGACGATCGGTCTTGGGCTTGGCTTCATTGATGGTCAAAGTGCGCCCGCCCAGCTCTGTGCCGTTCAAAGCCGCAATTGCCTTGTCGGCTTCCGCGGGATTGGTCATTTCTACAAAGGCGAAACCTCGTGAACGGCCGGTTTCGCGGTCGGTGACCAGGCTGACTTTTTCAACTGCGCCATGCGCCTCAAAGACTCCGCGCAATTCTGCTTCTGTGGTGCTGTGAGGCAAATTACCCACGTACAGGTTCTTCATTGCATTTCCTCTCTTAATAGATCATCCAAGCTTGGGGGTTCGTCGGCAGCACGCTTGCCGTGCCGCACTTCAAGATCACGCGCAGGCGTCGGACGTTCTCGCATGGCTTTAGTGCGCGCGTTCGAAGCCGAGCGAACCGCGGAAATTCTGCGCGAAGCTTCCATGATTCCCCAACGCTGTGACAAATCCGCGAGGTCAATAGAAAGCGCCGTCTTCACATCACTGATTAGAGTTTCGTCAAAATGGGCGACCGTTGGGGCGTCGCCGTCCAACCCGGGAATGGTCGCGAGGTACTCGGGCTTGCCTACAAGAAATGCCAGTTGCTGGCGCGGAGTTGCACTGCGGATATCGTCACAGAACTTGTCGCGATGGCCGCTTCCCTTCTCCACATTAATCAAAACCAGATCGTATAGATTGGCACGCCACCAGGAACGGGCCTCGGAAATATCTGCGGCACAATCCACTTCCATGCCGACCTTTCGCATGACGTCGGCGCGCAATTCGCGCTTGGCGGTGCAAGTATCGACCAGAAGCACGCGTTTTTTCTTCAAATCCGCGGGTGCGGGTGCTATGGGAGGGGCGAAAGTCGTGGTCGTCATTCCGACACCGTAGCCGGTTTCGAACTCTTGGTTTCCGTTCTCTTGTTGGGTTGATTCACAGAATTCAGCAAGGCGCGCGTTCGTTTACGGCGTGCGATCTTTTCCTTGCGATCACGATGAAACCTGGCCTTATCGCCATTTATTGAAGACATCATCAGCTCCTATTGTTCGGACCGGTTTGGGGAGCGCGAAACGCTCCCTGGTTGTCGCGTCGCAAAATTCAGAGAGTGCAAGCGCGTTCTGTTGGAGCTGCAAGTGAAATGTAATGGAGCGACCGCAAGAGAAAGTCCTCACAATTTCTCAATCACGAAGGCGCATGGTCGCGTATCTTCGGGGTCAAGCCAAATCGAGTATACGCTGTTTGAGGGCATTCTGCTGCTAGGGAGCGATCTAGTTGGGCTGATATTTACGCATTACTGAAGTGATCGCAAATGTGTGGAGGGACGCCGTCGACTGTCCCCACATGGGTTTTTGACCTTCTTACAATAAGCTTGCTAATTGCACCATTTCCGAGTAGGATTTCAGTGTGCGTTAGACTGAATCGGTAATGAGCAGTTCTTGCTTCACAGCCAGTAACCTGCACAAGTTTTTCCGACTCCCTCCAGCGTAAATCAATCAAACAAAGGAACACGTAACAACATGGCAGAACAAGGAACAGTAAAGTGGTTTAATGACGCCAAGGGCTACGGCTTTATCAGCCGTCAGAATGGCGAAGACGTTTTCGTGCACTTCTCAGCGATCCAGGCGGGCGGCTTCAAGAGCCTGCAGGAGGGCCAGACGGTGCAGTTCGATGTGACCAAGGGTCCCAAGGGCTGGCAAGCTGAAAACGTCCAGGCACTCTAGGCCGGGCGAATCTTGCAAAAGGCGATCTCTTCGGAGATCGCCTTTTCAGTTTTTATGAGGAAATATTTAGCGGAGCGTTGCTCCGCAGGACAGCCGGGCGGCTGCCCCCACAAAAACCTACACAACATCCGCGTATAACTACGTAAGGCGCTCTGATGTCGACGGAAGCATGGCGCGAAGATCGGAATCACAGTTCGGGCAAAATGGCACGGCTACCTGCCATGTGCGATCGGTTCCGTAAAGCCAGAAGTGACCAACCAGCAGACGACTGGAAGCATGGCAATGATTACATGAGTGAGAGTTGGTGTTCGCTTGTTTAAGAGCAAAAAACGCGTTAGGCGATTTGATAATTTCCGGCTCAGAAGCTGTTCGTGATTGCGAGTTTTGCCTTCTCTCCACCATCGCGCCGCGCCGGGGCCCACTCACAGATAATTCATCATCTAGATCCGATGCGTTTTTCGACGGCCTAGCGATTTTTGTGTTCTTCCGGTCGTCGGCCTTGGCCCGCAGCCACGAGTGCAGTTCGTCCTTAAAAGCAAAGACCGGAGCTCCGCCACCGCTCCCCAACTTATGCACCGGAAGATTCATCTTCTGTTCCCAGCGCTGAACGGTGCGCACACTGCGATCCAGTTCCGCGGCTATTTCTTTCCAGCCTTGAAGGGTAGCATTGGTTGCCGGCGTAACCGGGGTGAACTTGACTACGTTGGAGTTATGAGGTTCTGGTATAAGTCGTCGAATTGGCAGTCCCATGACGTCTCCCCTTGGAGTCCCTTAAACTCATTCGTCAGAAGCGAACAACTGCGTCTAGAAATCCCAATCGTTCGAAAAAGAAGGTTGATTTAAGTGTTAATAAAATAGGCAGGGCCTGTCAGTCCGCTTTTGCGCTTGCCAATGTCTGATTGCGTACAGTGAGTTATTTCGAGCTATTTGGAGTCATTTTGCCAGCGCTTCATCTGCTGCTGCATGAGGCCGTAGCATTCGCAGGCTACCGACTCAAGTTTGCGCCGGTCGACAATCTTCACGTCGCCGCGGTTGTACGCAATGATTCCAGCTTTTTGCAGCATTCCGGCGGCTACAGTCACGCTGGAACGGCGGGTTCCTAACATCTGGGCCAACAATTCCTGGGTGAGAGGCAGTTGGTTAGAATTCACGCGATCGGCGCACATCAAGAGCCAGCGAGCTAACCGCTCTTCCACATCGTGCAGGCGATTGCAAGCTGCGATTTGAGTAATCTCCATGGCGAAAACCAGCGAATACTGATTCAGCCTGCGTTCGAGCAGGGGGGATTTAGAGACTAACGCAATCAAAGCTTCGCCATCGACCCGAAACGCGGTGGCGTCAATTTGCGATACGGCCCGAGTGGGAGCGGTGCGGAAGCCGACTAGAATCGGCAGACCCACCACGCCTTCTTTTCCTACCAGCCCAACCTCGACGCTTTTTCCATCGGGAAAGACACTAAGAATAGAAATCATTCCGCTGTTGCAGAAATAAACGGATTTCATTGCGTCGCCGGGCTCATGCAGTAGGTGGTGGACTTTGAGCCGGACTAATTCAAGTTTTGAAAACAGGGCTTCAGCTTCCGTACCGGCGAGCCCAAGCAAAATTTCGTTGTGGATGGTGTTGCCATGACCATTGGTCACCACGGGTTTCGGAGAAGTGGAAGACAGACCTGGTCTCCTGGTCATAATTATATTTTCAGTTTTGCGATGATGTTTGAATCAGCCTTTTTATTTACGGCTTTCGCTTTGGCTTAAAGGCAAGACTGTACAGTGTGAGGGAAGTAAGGATATTTTGTCGGTTCGGTAAAAGGCGGGCAGGCGACTGGCAGCGCACACTTCACGCGCTTACGAGCCGGTTCTCCACTCGCTGGCCTGACGCTGCATGATTCCGTAACATTCGCAAGCCGCCTCTTCCAACTTCTTCCGGTCAACAATTTTCACGAAGCCGCGGCCGGTGGTAATAATCCCGGCTTTCTGTAAAATTCCGGCCGACACAGTCACACTGGATCGACGAGTGCCCAGCATCTGGCCCAAAAGTTCCTGGGTCAAAGCGAGGTGGTTTGACGACACGCGATCGGAGCACATCAAGAGCCAGCGCGCCAAACGCTCATGCACCTCGTGCAGCCGGTTGCAGGCCGCGATCTGCGTAATTTGCATAGAGCAGATCTCGGAATACTGCTGCAGTTGTCGCCCGAGTTCGGGACAGCGTGGCAGCAGCGCCATCAGAGTCTCGCCATTCACCCGGAAGGCGGTAGCTTCAAGTTGTGATACCGCCCGGGTAGACGAAGTCTGAAAGCCAACCAGCAGCGGCAAGCCGACGAAGCCTTCTTTTCCTACCAAGCCGACTTCCACGCTTTTGCCGTCCGGAAAAACGGTCAGAATGGAAATCATTCCCGAGTTGCAGAAGTATACCGACTTCAGCGAATCCCCGGGCTCGAACAAAACACTGTGAACTTTAAGACGAACGTATTCAAGCTTCGAAAGCAGTTCTACACCATCGACAGCGGAAAGTCCTATGAGAAGTTCGTTGTGAATTTGGTTACCGCGAGCGTCGGTTGGCGGCGGCTTCGGGGTGATAGTTCGGGTGACAGACGGACGGGTGCTTCTCGCCATAACGGCTCCTTGCGGCAGATATGCCAGTCTGATTTTTGCAAGGGACCGTCGCCCAGAGGGCACGGCGGAAGGATGCCAGATGAGACATTTATAGTTTACTACCTTTTAACGGTAGCGAACATACAAATGTAAGAAAGCGTCCATCTTTTTCGTATGTATCGCACCAAACAGTGTGCGGTTTTGTACAGCGTCCACAGTATTGTGTTGTTGGCTGAAAATAGTAAGGTTAGAAAGTCCTTTTTTTGTTGGCATCCGCCCACGCTCGCACAAGTGTGGCCCGCGGCCAGCCGCTTGCTCAGGACAAAGGCGCAGTTTTGTCACATGCAATTCTAATAGTCGACGATAGCACGCTGATTCGACGGGCTTTACGAACCTGTCTTGAAGAAGGCCGTGAATGGGCGGTTTGCGGAGAAGCGGCTGATGGTCTAACTGCGATCAAAATGGCGCGAGAGCTCCAACCGGACTTGATCGTTTTGGATCTCTCCATGCCCGGCATGAACGGTTTTCAACTGGCGCGGGAGTTAAAAACCATTAACCCGGCCCGTCCGCTGTTGATGTTTACTGGTTTTAAAACCCCACAATTGGAGAAAGACGCTCTCGCATCGGGTTGTAGCGCGGTGGTTTCAAAGTCGGACCATCAGCATCTGCTCTTCGATAATATTCATCGCTTGCTTGACCAGCGGGCAGCGTAAGACTCCGATGCAGGTTGCGAGTGCAACCCTGCTTCTGGCGATAGGTGTCTCTACACTCGCAGAGAACGAGAGCGTTGAAGCCGAATGCTACGTGCAGGCATCTACTCATTCGTCAGCGGACTCAACGAAACTCAGGAGAACGAATCATGGCGCAATGCTCACATCTGCATCAAATTCGTATTACCAGCACTGATAGCCACGTTTGTGAAGAGTGCGTAAAGATGGGAGACCGCTGGGTGCATTTACGGCTGTGCCTGGAGTGCGGCCACGTCGGCTGCTGCGATTCCTCGAAGAATAAGCACGCCACCAAACACTTTCATCGCTCCAAGCATCCGCTTATCCGGTCGAATGAACCGGGTGAAGCCTGGGTGTGGTGCTACGTGGATGAGATCGAAACTGGCGAGTTGATCGGCGGCAAGCTCGTCCCTCTGGCGGGCTGACAACCTAATTCCCTTCTCTGCATCTGAACATTGTCTATCTCTTCTTCTGGGAAGCTCCGTCAAGCCAGAATGAAAGTAAAGCGTGAAGAGTTTTCTGCAGCAAGACTTGTACAGGCCAGTTGCTGGTTTCGTGATAGGAATACGTCAGGCTGAAGAGTGCTCCCGCTGGGCCGATGAAAAGAAGCGGGAGCAACCATTGGCTTGGGAACTGCGCTCGTAACCTGATCGACGCCGATACCAGCTCAGAATTCTAAAAAGATTTTGCCACTTCTTTTGTGATACGCACACCCACAAAACAGTCGGGGCTGGTGGTTTGGCCTGGAAGACCCTATCCGCTGGGAGCTACCTGGGACGGCGAAGGGGTAAACTTTGCCCTGTTTTCCGAATGTGCAGAAAAAGTGGAACTGTGTCTATTTGATCCCTCAGGCCGGCGTGAAACCTATCGCGTGTTCATGCCGGAGTATACCGATCAGGTATGGCACTGCTATTTGCCGGAGGCACGTCCGGGTTTCGTGTACGGATATCGCGTGCACGGTGCTTATGATCCGGCGAAAGGACTGCGGTTTAATCCTCACAAACTCTTGCTCGATCCTTATGCCAAACAAATTCAAAATGGCATGAAATGGCACGATTCCCTTTTCGGTTACCGAATCGGCGCCCGGAATGAAGATCTCTCCTTCGATCGCCGGGACAGTGCCTCCGGGATGATGAAAGGCATCGTGATCGACCCAGCGTTCACGTGGGGTGCGGACACACCGCCGCGAACACCGTGGCATCGCACTGTAATTTATGAAACCCACGTGAGGGGGTTCACGATCCAGCATCCCGACGTCCCGCCGCCACTGCGCGGAACCTACGCTGGTCTAGCCACCGCGCCAGTAATTGATTATCTGAAACAACTCGGCGTGACTGCCATAGAACTAATGCCGGTGCACACCTTTGTGGACGACCGGACGCTGGTCGAGCGGGGGTTGCGGAATTACTGGGGTTACAACTCGATCGGATTTTTTGCACCCGAACCTAGATACTGCGCGAGCTACAGCATTAACGAATTTAAGACCATGGTGAAGGTCCTGCATTCAGCAGGAATCGAAGTCATTTTGGATGTGGTCTACAACCACACCGCCGAAGGCAATCACCTGGGGCCGACTTTGTCATTCCGTGGGATTGATAACCAGGCGTACTACCGACTGGCCCCCGAGAATCCGCGCTATTACACGGACTATACCGGCACGGGAAATACTCTGAACATGCGCCACCCCCGCGTATTGCAGCTCATTATGGACAGCTTGCGCTATTGGGTGCTGGAAATGCACGTGGACGGATTCCGATTTGACTTGGCCGCGACGCTCGCGCGCGAGTTGCACGAAGTCGATCGACTCGGCGCCTTTCTCGACATCATTCATCAGGACCCGGTTCTTTCACAGGTCAAGCTGATAGCCGAACCGTGGGACCTTGGTGAAGGCGGGTACCAAGTGGGAAAATTTCCTGTCGGCTGGGCAGAGTGGAATGACAAATATCGTGATGCGGTGCGCTCCTACTGGAAGGGTGATGGCGGGCTAATTGGGGAGCTGGCGTATCGCATTACTGGATCAAGCGACCTTTATGCCCGCAGCGGCCGCAAACCGTACGCCAGCATAAATTTCGTTACCGCGCACGATGGATTCACTTTGCAGGACCTGGTTAGTTACAACTCCAAGCACAACGAAGCCAACGGCGAAGATAATCGTGACGGCACCGACAATAATCGCAGTTGGAATTGTGGAGCCGAAGGGCCGACCGACGATCCCGAAATTAGAAAGATACGGGCACGACAGAAGCGCAATTTAGTGGCAACCCTGCTGTTCTCGCAAGGCGTGCCCATGTTCCTGGCAGGGGACGCAATCGGACATACGCAGAATGGAAACAACAACGCTTACTGCCAGGACAACGAGATCAGCTGGCTTAACTGGGATCCGGAGCATATGGACCAGGAGATGCTGGAATTTGTGCAAAGAGTGATTGCATTGCGCAAAGCCCATCCAGTGTTTCGCCGCAGAAATTTCTTCCAGGGACGCAAAATTAGAGGCGCCGACATCAAGGACATTGTCTGGCTTGATCCTGATGGCAAAGAAATGACGGACGAAGAGTGGAACCAGGAGTTCGCGCGCTGCCTGGGAGTGACGCTCGCCGGGCAGGCAGTGGATGATGTGGACGAGCGCGGGCAACGAATTCGCGACGAAAATTTTTTGCTGCTGATCAATGCTCATCATGAAGAAATTCCGTTCACGCTTGTGACTCCGCCTTCGGGCCAGGGCTGGTATGTTTTGCTGGATACCTCGTGCCAGACATCGCGCCAAGCCAGCGCGTTCTATGGTGGCGGAAATATGTATCCTTTGCAGGCGCGGTCTCTTGCCCTATTAGTGGAGCGCTCTGCCGATCGTATACGCGGAAGCGAGCGGAGAAAACCTCCGGCGGCATGAAGTGCAAGCACGAGATGCCATTTGGCGCGGATATTGGCCGCGACGGAAACGCCCGATTTCGTTTGTGGGCGCCTAAGGCTTCGTCCGTCGCACTTCAATTGAAAAATATCGAGTGCTGCTTGCCGATGTCGAGAGGTGACGAAGGCTGGTTCGAGCTGACGACCAAAGCCGCCGCGGGGACACAATACAGTTTCAAAATTGATGATAAACAAGTGGTGCCCGACCCGGCTTCGCGGTTCCAACCTTCAGGTGTACACGGACGGAGTGAAGTCATCGATCCTTTCGCCTACAACTGGCAGGATTCAAATTGGAAGGGTAGGCCCTGGGACCAAGCGGTCGTTTACGAACTGCACGTGGGAACTTTTTCGGACGAGGGAACTTTCGCCGGAGCCGAAGCCAAACTGGATTATCTGATCGACCTCGGCGTGACCGCTGTGGAACTCATGCCTCTGGCGACTTTTCCAGGAGAGCGCAATTGGGGATATGACGGAGTGCTGCCCTTTGCGCCTGCCCCCTGCTACGGACTGCCTGAAGACCTGAAGCGCTTGATTGATGCGGCACATGCAAAGGGTCTGATGGCATTTCTGGACGTGGTTTACAACCACTTCGGGCCGGAAGGCAATTACCTGGGCCTGTATGCGCCGGAGTTTTTTACGCAACGACACCATACTCCATGGGGGCAGGCGATCAACTTCGATGGTCCGAACAGCCGTCCGGTGCGCGATTTTTACATTCATAATGCGCTGTATTGGCTGGAGGAGTATCACTTCGATGGACTTCGCTTCGACGCCGTACATGCCATCGCGGACGATTCCCGACCGGACATTCTCACTGAGTTGGCGGAAACGGTGCGCACAAGGTGGGGAGTTCAGCGTCATATTCATCTGGTTGTTGAGAATGACAAAAATGAAGCGCATTATTTGTGCCCCAATGGTCAGCCGCGCTCATCGTGCTACGACGCGCAGTGGAATGATGACGTGCACCACGCATTGCATGTGCTGGTGAACGGCGAGGCGGACGGATATTACTCCGACTATGCGAAAGATCCTGTGAGGCACCTGGGGAGATGCCTTGCCGAGGGATACAGCTTTCAAGGCGAGGTGTCCGCGTTTCGTGATGGCGCCAGACGCGGTGAGGCCAGCCGCGACCTGCCGCCTTCTTGCTTCGTAGCGTTCTTGCAGAACCACGATCAGATCGGGAACCGCGCACTGGGAGAGCGAATCATTCAATTGGCTGATTCCGAAAAAGTGAGACTGGCGATGGTAATTTTGCTGCTTGCGCCATCGCCGCCCCTGCTCTTCATGGGAGAAGAATTTGCCGCGACTTCCCCATTTTTATTCTTTTGCGATTTCGGGCCGGAGCTGGCGGCAAAAGTCACCGAAGGCAGGCGGGCCGAATTTGCAAGATTCGAACAATTCAAGTCCCCTGAAGCTAAGGCGCAAATTCCTGATCCTAATGCTAAGGAAACATTTCTACGATCTAAGCTCGACTGGAATTCAATAAAACAAGAGCCGCATTCCAAATGGCTCTCGTTCTATCGAGATGTACTGGAGTGCCGACGCGCAAAGGTGGTTCCCCGAATCAAAGACATTGCGCCGGGAGGGGCAAAGTTTGAGGTATTGGCTCCCCTCGGCCTGGATGTTACGTGGCCGTTTCGAGGCTCGGGTAATTTACACCTGATTGCAAATTTCGACCGCAGCGCACTGGCTCTGCAACATGATGTCAAAGGCGAACTGCTCTACAGCAATAGCAACGTTCATGACCGAGAATGGAAGGAGATGCCGCCGCTCACCGCGGCCTGGTTCCTGAATCCATGAAAGAGCCCGCCATTCC
Organism: Terriglobales bacterium; assembly: GCA_050746025.1. GTDB lineage: Bacteria > Acidobacteriota > Terriglobia > Terriglobales > Acidobacteriaceae > Gp1-AA145. The sequence continues at coordinate 29,338 of JBOGLH010000030.1, forward strand.
CCTTTCCACATACCGCCTGCAATTCAATCGCAGGTTCACATTTTCACAAGCCGCCGAGCTGGTGCCGTATTTGGCTGAACTTGGAATAACGCACTGCTACGCCTCGCCATATCTGCGATCACGCCCCGGAAGTATGCACGGGTACGACATTATTGATCACCATCATCTCGATCCGGAGATCGGCCCGCCTGAAGATTACGAACGCTTTGTAGGAGCTCTACAGCAGCATGGCATGGGGCAGATTCTTGATGTGGTCCCGAATCACATGGGAATCATGAGCGCTGACAATGCGTGGTGGCTGGAAGTGCTGGAGAATGGCGAGGCGTCGACCTACGCAGATTTTTTCGACATCGACTGGTACCCGCTGAAAGATGAGCTACAGGGAAAAGTATTAGTGCCAGTATTGGGCGATCAATATGGAACGGTGCTTGATCGCGGAGAATTGAAGTTGACATTTGACGCTGAAAAGGGCGAATTCAGTATTTTTTATTTTCAGCATCGGTTTCCGGTGAACCCGCGTGAGTACCCGCGGATCCTCGGTTACGATCCCGATTCCTTACAGCGGCAACTCGGTGCAAACGACGAAAATCTGCTGGAGTTGCAGAGTCTGATTTCAGCGTTCAACCATCTACCAGGACGCGAGGAAGGTGCCCCCGAAAAACGCGCAGAACGCCTGCGGGACAAAGAAATTCATAAGCGGCGATTGGCCGCGCTGTCTGCGCGATCACCCGAAGTGGCGGAATTCCTTGAGCAAAGCGTTGCTAAGATTAACGGCGTTGCGGGTGATGCGAGTTCGCTCGATAGTCTTCATGAGTTGATCAAGGCCCAAGCCTACAGACTGGCCTACTGGCGCGTGGCGGCGGATGATATCAATTACCGCAGGTTCTTCGATGTCAATGATCTCGCGGGGCTGCGGCAGGAAAATCAAACGGTCTTTCTCCAAACCCACGAATTTGTCTTGCAGCTGTTAGCTGACGGAAAGATTGATGGACTGCGGGTCGATCACCCGGATGGCCTCTATGATCC
>JBOGLH010000031.1:0-5576 GCA_050746025.1 Terriglobales bacterium
CTTCGCAGGTTCGAATGCCAGCCAGAGGACGACGTGAGTGTCAACAAGGATCACCCTAAGTCGCCCCATTCCTCGGCGGAGAGAGCCGGCGCGACAACATCACCGTTAATCGATCCCTTGCCGCTGAAAAAACCAAAGATACCGTCGGAATCTGTATTGACGGGAACCAATTTCGCCACTGGCTGGCCGTGCTTGGTAATTACCACGGTCTCACGCTTGGCTTTCACTTCATCCATTACTGCCAGGCAATTTGTTTTGAACTCGCCAGCCGGCATAGTCTTCATATAGATGGGCCGAATACAACCATAGTCATTGTACCATGGTCATTCTTCGTCGTAGCCTTAGGCCGGTATCAACTCAAACACCGGATATCCCCCAGCAATCTTTGCAAACTCCTCCAGCGGAGCGCTCGGAGGAACGGGGAAGAACTTCTGCACCGCGCTCTTGTAGTTGGTGAGATAGGCCTTCAGCACCTGCGGCTTTTCGGAGTCATTGAGCGGCCGCAAACGGAACTTGCGCCGTGCTCCGCGCTTTAGAGTTACTTCGCCTGCGGCTTCAGCATTGCGTACCCATTGCGTCCGGCCCCGAGGTGCGACCAGGAACTGCTTGCCGTCGAGTTCCAGCAAATTGACCGCGGTCGAATAAATCTTTCCCGACTTCCTGCCTCTGACTTCCAGCAGATAGATGAACGAAGGCGCGATTCCCAGTCCGGCCAAAAATCCAAAAACACGGTTGAAGAATTTCTCGCCTGAAGAAGGTGCCTGATAGTTACGGTCTGTCAGCATAGGCGTATTTTATTCCGTAGGGCGCATTCTTTCCGCACCGTTCTTGAAAGTCACAACTTCCACCTGTCCCGCATCGCGTAACCTCGCCAGGTCTTCCATTAATCTGGAAAACTCACGGTCCGTGACTGGCTCCCAGCCTTCCTGCTCAGTCCCAATGCCGTGAAAGGTAACGACGTGCCAGCAGCCGGGGCGCACCCATGCGCCTACATCTTCGCCCGTCTGGGCGATCTGGTGGCAGTCCACTGCAAAACAATCAATCGATTCCCCCGCAGCGTAGAAAGAATTTTGCTTGCCGGCTCTTGCTTGCCGGTAACCTGCGGCGATTACAGGTTCTTTGAAGGCGTCGATGGTGTCGTAAAACGGATAGCAGAACGATGGCACCTCGATTCCCATCCAATCTTCGATCAACCGTTTAGACTCGACAGCCTCATACACCGGATCGGCCGGATGGCGTTCGTGCTTCACAGTGTGGCTTGCGATCTCATGACCGTGCGCCGCCATGCCTTTCAGGAGCGGGATCTCGTCTTTGCTCCAGCTGATCTTGTGCCACGTGTAACCTCTTTCTTCGGCCCAGGGGTCCTGGAAGATCGACTCAGCATTCGCAACTAGGAAAAACGTGGACGGAAAACTATAACGATCAAGTACTGGAAGGGCGCGCTCGAACTGGCAGAGCAGGCCATCATCGAAGGTAAGAGAGACGAATGCCTTGTTCATTTGCAGCCCCTCTCACCCATCCGATTTTCAGCAGCGACAAACCCTGCCGCGGAAGTTCAATCTGCAATTGAGCGGTTCCATTCTTAATATTCACCCACGACGGCGATGTCAGCAGTTCCAACTGTCCGGCGGCCTCAAGGTGTTGGTACTGATCAGCCGTGGGCTGCTGGGGCGAACCCATGGCTCTCCACGCAGCGAAGGCGTTGCTGTGGGAGGAATCGATGCGGAAATGCTCGAGCCGTGCGTGCTCGACCTTCATGGGGAAGCCGGTGATCTGCACATTCACCAAAGCCGGGGCAGCCGCCACATCATCATCATGATAATTCCACGACAGCACCTCTACAGCTTTTTCGAAGCGGGTGGCGATGACGTTGACATCAGGATTCTGTCGCACACCTTCGTGCAACACCTGATCAACATCGAGAGCAGCCGAACTGGTCGCTTCGACTCGATCGCCGGCCAGCAGTCCGAACATGCGAAATGCGTTAAGGACCGGTTTATCGAGTCCGTTGCTGGCCAGTTCGCGATATCCGGCAAAATAGGGTTGGCCTTCGAATTCAAAAGCCCAGGTGATAATGCCCGCCAGGTTGACATGGTCGCGGGCAGCTAACTCCAGGGCGCGATCGATTGCCTCCGCTGTGTAGCTGGCGTACAAGGGGCCGTTTCGATAGCCATTCTGCGGATTTTTCTCGGCCGAACACGCCGCACAGCCCTCGGGATCGGACTCACCCAGAATGACAGGAGTGTCACGCCATTTTGGGAATGACGAAACAATCTTGAATCCCTGGTCGATTGCATTCAGCTGCGCGGCAATGCCCATTTGCACGTGTTCGCCTTGCCATGTGGGCGACCCTTTGGGATGAAAGCTGATGAAATCCAGCGGAGCGCCGGTTTTGTCGGTTGCGTAATTGCGCCCAGAGTCGCAGTGCTGAAGAAATTGCTTCAGGAATTCAGCCGCTTTAGGTCGCGCGGGACCGGTGCTGTCGGGACCACCAATTTTTGCCTCGGGCAGTGCACGCCGCACCGCGTCAGAGGAATAGTCATAAAGCTTGAAGTATTGTTCCGGCGTGCCTTTCCAGTACTCGATGTCAGGTTCGTTCCACACTTCCCAGAGCCAGGTTTTCACTTCGGCGTCCCCATAGCGCTGGCGCAGGTGCTTCGTCAGCTGAAATACCAGCTCTGCCCACTTTTGATAATCTTTCGGCGGATAAGCCCATCCGGTGTAGATAGACCAATTAGGGAAGTTGTGACGGTAAGGTTGGGGATGGGTTGACAGCGCCTCCGGCATGAATCCGATTTCGACCAGCGGCTTGAGCCTGGCTTGGTGAAAGGTATCGAATATTCGGTCGACTATATGCCAGTTATAAATGGGATTGCCCGAAGCATCTTCGGTGTAAGCGTTTGTGGATCCCCATTTTAGCGACGCCGAGCCGTCACCGGAAGTCAGCAGGTTGTGAACGCGGATGTAAGCCGGAGCGGAACTCAGTGCGGCAATTTCACCGAGCAACTTCTTTCCGTTTGGCGCATAGGTGTAATTGGGCTCGTCGTATCCGAAAAAATTCCAAACTGGGCGGAATGGCGCCTGAGCATGGGAAATATCCACATGAACGGTTACGGCTGGCGCGGTTTCTTGTCCACCCGCGCGGGTGAGTAACAGCAGAAGAACCATGAAAACGCACTGGATCGAGAATCTCATCGTGAACCGGTCCGCATTTGCACGAAACTCTCAACGCCGAAGCTGAACTACTTTTCCATCCTTCCCAATCAACGCCATCTCTGCCATTCCGATGAAGAGTCCGTGCTCGATCACTCCGGGAATATGACACAGCTTTTCCGCCAGCGCCGCCGGGTCGACGATTTCGCCGAAGGTGCAGTCGAGGATGTGATGACCCTCGTCGGTGATGTAAGGATTACCGTAGGCGTAATTGCGCAGCGAGACCTTCGCGCCCAAGGCTTCGATTTGCGGTTTGATTAACGATTGCGCAAACGGGACTACCTCGACCGGAAGGGGAAATTTGCCCAACCTCTTTACTTGCTTGGCGGAATCGCCGATGACGATGAATCGGCGCGAAACCGAGGCCACGATCTTTTCGCGCAAGAACGCTCCACCACCTCCTTTAATAAGGTTTAGCTGCGGATCGATTTCGTCGGCGCCGTCAATGTCGATGTCAATCTTCGGGTGCGCGTCGAGTGTAGCCAGCGGGATTCCGAGTTGTTCGGCGAGGTGCTGGGTTTGTTGCGAAGTCGGAATGCCGACGATCTTCAGCCCATTGCGAACACGCTCGGCAAGAAACCGCACTGCGTAGGCTGCCGTCGAGCCGGAGCCCAAGCCGACTATGCTTCCCGCTTCCACCAGGTCCGCGGCCGCGCGTGCGGCGATCTGTTTTTCTTGATCCCGAGGATCGCTTTCGTGAGCGGTTGCAGTCATTTTTTTGCGAGGTAAGCGGCAGCCACGGCGACTGCCATTGTATGACAAGGAGCGTAGGCGGTGACTAGTCGTGAATGGTCGCGGCCAGCACCTGGTCAGGAACCTTGGCTAGGAAGTGACGGAATTGGTTGCGCGGCGGTTCGCCGCCGGAGTGATGTGCAACCTTGCTGAGCGTTGATTGCCAGCCACGTGAAATCAATCACCAAGTTGCGCGGCGGGTTGTGGGGACCCGTGGTGCAACGCATAGAGCACCAATTCTACGCGGCTCGAAATCCCCAACTTTTCGAAGATGCGAAATAGATATTTCTTGACCGTGTGCTCGCTCAGCCCCAGTTCGCTGGCGACATTGCGGTTAGACAGGCCATCGGTTACGAGCGCAACAACCTGCTCCTCCCGCGAGGTGAGCAGGATTTCCCCGGTTGCGCTCACTACTCGCAGACAAGGCGATTGACACACCGAGTCAAGCAGATAGCTGAGTTGCTGGTTGGTGGCGAAGATTTCTCCTTTGTGCACTCTCTCGATGCATTCGCAAAACAACTGGAACGAGGAATTTCCCAGGCAAAATAGCCCACGTGCTCCAGACCGAAAAGCTTGGACGACGGCTTGCGGGCTTTCTATATCGAATAGGCAAATTTTCGGTATTTGAGGATGCATCAGGTGCAGGGTGCGGACCATGGTTATGTCTGGCGCCGCGGAGAAAGGGACCGCGCAGCTGATAATAACGACATCAGCTCCGCCTCCCTCAAGAAATTCCAAAACGGGAGGAATTTCACTGAGGCAGGAGAATACCTCATAGCCCAGGTCGCGAAGCGAACCGGCCAATAGCTGGCTCTCCAGCTGCTTGGAGTCAGCCAGCAAAACGCTGATCCCGTTTGACGAAGAAGCGCTTGCAATGTTCATGGCATACCCACGCGAAGAGATCGTACGTAGCGAAGAGAATCTACCTGTTAAGAATTCCGATTGCAGTGACCAGAGAACATTGCGGCACCTCTCCCCTGTGGAAAACTCCATAACGGCAAAACCCGCCTGAATTTATTAGAGCGGGTCTAGCTACTTTGGTGCACCGTACTTTCCGCGTCTTGCCGCCTCTTCGAGGCCAGTCTATTTTCGTTTCGCAATGCGGTAGACCGGTCGCAGGAATCACTTCTCATGAACATTCAGCGTGCAGCTCTGTTGTTTTTGACTTGCGGGTTTCTTGCCTGCACCGCGCTCCTTGCTTGCGCTCAGTCTGTAGGAGGGCCGAACGCGGCTGGAGTCACCAGTACGGCGGATGGTACGAGGGGTCCCAATAGCGGGAGTCCAGCCTTGACGGGGGCGCGCCATCCGCAGTACCGGCTGCGTAAGAGCGATGTTGTCGAGATCAAGTTCACCTTCTCGCCGGAATTTGATGAGACTGCGACTGTCCTGCCCGACGGATTCCTTGCGCTAAAGACGGTAGATGATATTTTCGCCGATGGTCTGACCGTGGCGGAATTGAAAGACCTGGTTCGGCAAAGGTACGCCCTCATGCTGCGCGATCCCGAGGTCAGCGTAATTCTGAAGGATTTTGAGCGGCCATACTTTGTCGCTGGCGGGCAGGTGGGCCGTCCCGGCAAGTACGAGTTACGTTCGCCAACTACAGTTGCCGAGGCGATCGCTGTTGCCGGGGG
>JBOGLH010000032.1:0-5920 GCA_050746025.1 Terriglobales bacterium
CGTCAGTTCTGCCGCCCTTTCAATCAGCGGGATAAATAGATCCGTGTCGTAATTCGAGATCACGCCCTGCAGCACCGCTGTCACGCGTTCCAGGCCCATGCCGGTATCGATAGAAGGTTTGGGCAAGGGATTCAGTTTGCCGGACGAATCCCGGTCAAACTGCATGAACACGAGATTCCAGATTTCTACGTAGCGCCCGCAGTCGCAGCCGAACGCGCAGTCGCTATGTCCCTGATCTGATGCTGCCGGGCCCATGTCGTAATGAATCTCGCTGCATGGCCCACACGGGCCGGTATCGCCCATCTGCCAGAAATTGTCTTTCAGGCCGAATTCGAAAATACGATCCTTCGAAACTCCTTGAGCAGTCCACAAGTCGTAAGCTTCAGCATCGCGCGGCACGCCACCTTCGCCATTAAAGATGGTCACAAATAACTTGTCTTTGGAAATTCGAAACCAGTCATTCGAAGTGATCAATTCCCAGGCATAGGCAATCGCTTCTTTTTTGAAATAGTCGCCGAAAGAAAAATTCCCCAGCATTTCAAAAAATGTGTGATGCCGATTGGTGAAGCCGACATTTTCCAGGTCGTTATGTTTCCCCCCTGCCCGTACGCACTTTTGCGAGGTAGTCGCGCGGGAGTAGTCGCGCTTTTCAAGGCCCAGGAAAACATCCTTGAACTGATTCATCCCCGCATTGGTAAACAGCAGCGTGGGGTCGTTATGGGGAACGAGCGACGACGAATGCACCTCGCGATGCCCTTTCTGGACAAAGAAGTCCAGAAACTTGCGCCGAACTTGAGAGCCGGTAAGCATGATGGAAATTCAATTCTAAATGAACCCACCAGATTGAATCATTGAATCATCGGATCATTGAATCAATGCACCAGCTCTGCGCGGCGAATTCTCATTCGCGAAGCTGCTAGCTTCCGAGGAGGTTCAATGATTCAATGATCCGATGTTCAATGACTCAATTTCGGAGGAACCATGGCCTGCAATCCCACTGTTCTGCGACAAGTCCCGCTCTTCGCCTTGCTCGACGATGAAGAGACCGCCGTACTAGCCAGCCAGGTCGAACTGAAGACGTTCGCTCCACGGCAACGCATTTACAAAATGGGAGAAGCAGGCGACCGCGCCTACGTTCTGGTTTCCGGATCCGTCCGGGTCACAACGGTTGACCAGGACCATCAGGAGGTCACAGTCGACCAGCCCGCGCGGGGTGAGTTCTTCGGCTTTGCTTCCATGCTGGAGCAGACGCCGCATCAGACCACCGCCATCGCGTTAGAGGAGACGGTGTGCGTAGAAGTGGATCGTCACGACATCTCGATCCTGCTGCAACGCAAGCCCATGGCCGGAATGGACATGCTCACGGTCCTCGGTCGCCAGTTTCACGCGTCGCAGCAGTTAGTTCGCGTCCGGGCCAGTCGCAATCCCAATCAGATAATTGAGGAAGAAGAAACCCATGGTGAGCGCGTCGCAGACTCTGTCGCCAGCTTTGGTGGATCATGGACTTTCATTATTACTTTTCTATTGGTTCTGGTCGTCTATTCATCCACTAATGTCTTGCTCAAACATCGCGCATGGGATCCTTATCCCTTCATACTTCTAAATCTGTTTTTGTCCATGCTCGCTGCCATTCAAGCTCCGGTCATTATGATGAGCCAGAACCGCCAGGACAAAAAAGACCGCCTGCGAAGCGAACTGGATTATGAAGTGAACCGCCGCGCCGAAGTTGAAATACAAGGGCTGGCAAAGAAAATGAACTTGTTGGGCGACAAGATCGCAGATGTGGAAGATTTGTTACGTGCCAAGCTGACGGCCTGAGCATCATTAACAATCAGGATCAATCGAATCATTTTCGAGGATTTCGAGGACTTCTTCTTCGACCTCCCAGTTGCGCAGGATTTTGAAGATGGTCTTCGATCCGAAACCTGCCCGCATGAGTTGCCGAAAAACGCGTGCCGCCTGTTTCTTGCCCGTAGGCTTTTTCAGCCGCTTGCGCCGCAAATATTCTCGCGCCTGTTTTTCTTCGTCAACTTCGGCAAAAACTGAATCCACCGCTTTTTCTAAAACTTCGCCGTGAACTCCTTTTACCTTCAGTTCAGTGGTTACGCGGCGGCGTCCGAACTTTTCATTGTCACGGCGAAACGCGGAGTAGGTTGCCGCATATTTCGCGTCATTCAAATATCCTTGATCTTTCAACTTTCGAATCACCAGTTCGACCAGCGTCCGGCCAATCTCGGTTTCTGCTTCAACTCGCTGGCGCAGCAATCGTTTCAGCTCGGCAACGGAGCGCATTCTGCGGCCCAGCGCGCCCACGGCGTATTCATACAACTGGTTCTCGGTTTCCAGCTTACGTCGCGTAAATCCCATAAACACTACTAGTACAAGCACTTCTGATTGCGGATATTAACAGAATGTTTACGAAACTTTTGATGACAATGGGAACATTAAGGCGTCTATATACGTAACAGCTAAATAGGAGTCAGTCATGCTTACCGTAAGAAGTGACCGCGCCGCAGACGTAGCCGTTATCAAATGCGTGGGAAGAATTGTGCGCGGCCAGGAAAACATTCTGCGCGATGCCGTGCTTCAGCAGAAACTCGCGCGCGTCATTGTGGTCGATCTTTCAGAAGTTGAGTCGATTGACGCCGGGGGCCTGACCGTCCTGGTTGATTTGCATCACTGGACCGAGGATAACCGCTCTCATCTTAAGTTGGTGAATCCGCGCCCGTTTGTTCATGAGATGTTGACCCGTACGCACCTTAGCTGTGTATTCGACATCTCGTCATTCAACGAGGCCTTGGCAGTGCTGGGATGTGAGCGTGGGCACGAACGCGAACGTGAGCGCAGAACTCTTGCAGTAGCTGCGCTCTGAGTGTCTCGCAGGTGCGCTGAGTGCAGGGCCGGGGAACTTCCCCGACCCTTTATTCATTTGTGGCAAGCATTAAATAATTCTTCGCCAGATCTCAACGAACCCAAGGGGATTGTGAAATCCTCTGTAGCCCTTTCTCGGTGCTACTCGGTGCTCTCTGGGGTGAGTTCGGCTAGCGGCCGCCGAATCCCGAAGCCTGCATTGCATTCTTCGACATGTCGCTGGTGGACGAAATACCTTGCATGCGAAGTTTGAAGTCGTCGGCATTCGACGCGTTTTCAAGCGCCGTCTCGTAAGCGACCAGTCCCGCCTGAAACAGGTCCCATAAGGACTGATCGAACGTTTGCATGCCGTACTGAGAAGTGCCGGCAGAAATTGCGTCGCGTACCGCACGCGTCTTTTCCGGCACCAGAATGCATTCGCGGATATACGCGGTGTTGATCATGACTTCGACTGCGGGAACTCGTCCCTCGGCGTCGCTGCGCCGGACCAGCCGTTGGCTGACCACTGCCCTCAGCACCGCAGCCAACTGCAACCGAATCTGCTTCTGCTCGGGGGGCGGGAACACCGCGATGATTCGATTGATGGTTTCAACCGCATCCAGCGTGTGCAGAGTAGAGAAAACCATGTGCCCGGTTTCCGCCGCGTGCAGCGCTGTACCAATAGTTTCCATGTCCCGCATTTCGCCGACCAGAATCACGTCGGGGTCCTGACGTAACGAGGCTCGCAGCGCGGCCGAAAAACTCGGCGTATCCACTTCCACTTCGCGCTGGTTCACGTAGCCTTTTTTATCGCGATGCAGAAATTCGATAGGGTCCTCAATAGTAATGATGTGCTCCGCACGGGTCGAGTTCACGCGGTCAATCATTGCTGCCAGGGTGGTCGATTTACCGGAGCCGGTGACGCCCGTTACCAGCACCAACCCGCGCGGCATTTCGCAAATTTGTTCGATCACCTTCGGCAAATACAATTCATCCAATGCGCGTATCTTCGTGGGAATTACGCGAAGCACCAGTCCAACGTTTCCGCGCTGCTGAAACACGTTCACACGGAAGCGCCCCAGGCCAGCCACTCCATAGGCCATATCAATTTCGCTGGTCTCTTTAAATTTTTGTTTCTGCCGCGCAGACATCATGCTGAACGCCATGGTCAGCATGTCTTCGGCGGTCACCCGTGGCTGATCGGTCAGCGGCACCAGCTCGCCATCAATTCGCAGGTGAGGATAGTTCCCGACCTTCAAATGCAAGTCGGAGGAGCGACGCTCCATCGCAATTTTCAGCAGATCATCTATTTGCATGCAGACGGGTTCCCGAGGCCATCTGTATGATCACCTGAATTCGTACCCAATCAAAGATGACCTAAGTAATGCCGTTTTGGGCATTCGCCTAAAGATCATCCGTCGGATTATCGACGGAATATGGGCTTTTCGCCAGATTGCACGGTACGGAATTAGAATCGAACATTCCGATTCTGCCATATGCGGTAGAGATAGCGACGCGACTGATGTCAAGATAATCATCCGGAGCAAAGATTTTTGCCTGAACCTCGGCGCGGTACCAGAATCAATTACAAGATTCCTGTCACCCTGACCAGCCTCGACACCGCTGATCCATTTTCTGAACTGGGTATGACCCTTCTGGTAAATCCACAAGGATGTGCTGTACATTTCGGACGTCCTCTTGAAATAGGGGCCGCAATTCGTTTGGATGGCCTTCCGGTTAGAAGCAGCGTCACGGCACGAGTGGTGAACTGTATCCGATTCGGCGAGTATGAGAAGTTTTGGATTCTTGGACTAATGCTGGACGAACCTGGCAACGTGTGGGGAATCGAATCTCCGCCCGAAGATTGGCACAACAGCAGTTCACCGATCGGAACAGGACACCAGCTGGAGAAAGAAGGCTGAAACATCCCTTTGAAGTTCTTTGGGAGAATTGGCTGCATAAACAAATGACAAGAGCTCAGTACTACGCTCGGTCAGCAGTTCATTCCGGTCAGAGTTTTTGTGGTTTCTATCTTTAAGGTTTGCGCGAAGGACAAATTAAGAAATAAAGTATTTGAAACCGTTATTGTTGCTGCGCATTTTTCAAACTTGGCTCAATGTTATAAGCCTTTTCGAGTTCCGCTCTTGCCTCACCTTCTTTTCCTTCCTTCTGAAGCACTAGCGCAAGGTTGTAATGAGCTTCTGCATACTCGGGTTTCAGGTGCACGGCCTTAGAAAACTCTTGTTCAGCCCCATGAAGATCGTCTGATTGCAACAGCACTAGTGCCAGGTTGTTGTGAGCCTCTGCAAAATTCGGGTCGCGTCTCACGAGTTCGCGGAAGACATTTACAGCGCCTGCGGTGTGGTTGTCTTGACTCAGCACAAGTCCAAGTTGCACACGCGCGTCTGTATATTCGGGATTCAGGCTGATTGCCTGGGTGAATTCCTTTGTCGCTTCATCTAAATTTCCTGATTCTGCCAGCCCCAGGCCGAGATTGTAGTGTGCCTCCGGGAGATCGGGATCGCACATAACCGCCTGCCGGAATTCTTCAAGGGCACGCACATGATCATTTTGCTCCCAGTACAACAGTCCAACACTAGAATGAGCCTGAGCGTAGTCGGGTTTCAGCTCTAGTGCTTTCTGGTAGAACGCCAGGGCTTGTGTGGCATCGTTTTTGCGCTCCCAGGTGAGTCCCAAGTAGTAGTAGCCGGTCGGCAACTCGGGAGCTTGTTCCATAGCGTCTTGAAACAGCTTAAGGGCGTCATCAAGTTTTTGCTCTTTCAACGCAGAGACACCCTGAAGGGTCAACATTTTCGCTTGCGCCAATCGCGTTCGAAAATCGTGCAGTCCCTTGAGATCGTTCAATTCTTTCTTTGCCGCGCTGGTCTGACCCTGCTGGCGCAAAGCTATTCCGAGATTGTAGTGGGCCTGCTCAAAATCAGGCTTGAGCTCGATCGCATTCTGAAACGCCACAATTGCCCCGGCCAGGTCTTTTCCGGCTTTGAGCTCCATACCAAGGTTGTACTGTGCCTCGGGATCTTGGGGATTCAGTGCGACCGCCTTCCGGAAG
>JBOGLH010000033.1:0-3965 GCA_050746025.1 Terriglobales bacterium
GCGCCGCGCCAGTGGCCGGAACGTCCGACCCGTTGCAAGGCGACGGCAATCGCGCGCGGCGAGCTGATCTGAATCACCAGGTCGACGGTGCCGATATCGATTCCGAGTTCGAGCGAAGCGGTTGCGATCAGTACCTTGATCTTGCCTTCTTTTAATTTTCTTTCCGCTTCAAGACGCAGGCGGCGCGAGAGGCTGCCGTGGTGAGCGCCAACGTTCTCTTCTCCAATGCGCTCGGCCAGATTATGAGCTACCCGCTCCACCAGCCGCCGCGTATTGACGAAAACTAACGTCGATCGGTGCTGCTCTGAAAGCTGAACGATGCGATCGTAGATTTCATCCCACATTTCATTGCTGGCCACGGGGCCAAGTAAGGTGGCGGGAATTTCTACCGCGAGATCCAGCTCGCGTTTGTGACCGATATTCACGATCTCCGGATCCGGGCGTCCGTTACCAGCGAGAAAATGTGCGACTTCCTCGATCGGCTTCTGCGTGGCTGAAAGCCCAATGCGGACGGGAGAGCAGTGAGTCAACGCTTCCAGCCGTTCGAGTGACAACGTTAAATGCGCCCCTCGCTTGTCATCAGCGACGGCATGAATTTCATCAACGATAACGGTTTCAACATCGCGCAGAATCGCCCGGCTTTTTTCTGCCGTGAGCAGGATGTAAAGCGACTCGGGGGTGGTGACCAGAATGTGCGGAGGACATTTCAGCATTGCCCTGCGCTCAGTCGCCAGCGTATCGCCGGTGCGTACGGATGTGCGGATCTGCGGCATGAGCAACCCGCGTTCGCCGGCCATCTGCAGGATTTCGCCGAGCGGGACTTCGAGGTTCTTTTGAATATCGTTGCCGAGGGCCTTCAGCGGAGAGATATACAGAACTTCGGTGCGGTCTCGTAGTTCGCCGGCGAGAGCCTTCCGCACCAGACGATCAATGCAGGCAAGAAATGCGGCCAGGGTCTTTCCCGAGCCGGTGGGCGCCGAAATCAACGTTGTGCGCCCGGACAGAATATGGGGCCAGCCCTGCTCCTGGGGCTCGGTGGGAGTGCCGAATTTAGTGATAAACCATTCGGCAACTAAAGGATGGGCCCAGGCGAGAGCAGACATCAGATTATTTTAATTTGTGCCGCATATCTTCGCAAATTATTCGCCTCGCAATAGAGCACGCTCGTTTTCTGCTCAGCTTGGTAAGACGCATCGACAATATACCTACCTATGATAGAATGTAAGGACAATGGACGCCACCTTTACCACGGTCAGTTCCAAAGGGCAGATCGTCATCCCCGCGGAATTGCGAAATAAGCTGGGCATCGAAGCAGGCACCCGAATAGCAATTCAACAGCAAGAGAATCATCTCATCCTGCATCCCATCACAGAAACTTTCATTGACAGCTTAATGGGGTGTTGCAAAGGAGGCGAAAGCCTGGTGGCGATTCGCGAGCGTGAACACCGGAACGATAAGTGAAGCGAAACTATGTTCTCGATGCTAGCGCACTAATGCACTTTGTGGATGGCGACCCGGGTGCGTTGCGAGTGAATGAACTGCTGAAGGATGCGTTCAGGCAAGGAAGCTTTTTGCTTATCTCCGTCGCAAATTGGGGAGAGGTCTTTTACAGCTTGTGGTTGAAGCAGGGCGAGGAGAGAGCACGGCAGATGCTGGCCAATCTGCTGCGCCTGCCTATAGAAATAATCTCCGTCGAGGTTGAACAAGCCCTCAAGGCAGGCGAAATTAAAGCCGTTCATAAGTTGCCTTATGTGGACAGCCTTGCGGCAGCGCTAGCAGAACTGCGGCAGGCGGTACTGGTCACGTCAGACCGGCATTTCGAAAAGCTTGGTAAGCGGATTCGGATTCTCTGGATTCAACGTGGTTGATTGAGTTCTTTATTTCCTGATACTCCAGTTCCGCAGCGCCGCTGTTTGTCTTTGCCTTCCGGTGCCCCTTCTGCGAAACTGGCTTAACTTCCATGGGCCGTATTCACGTTCTTTCCGAGCAAGTTGCCAACAAAATCGCTGCCGGCGAGGTGGTTGAGCGCCCGGCGTCGGTGGTGAAGGAATTGCTCGAGAACTCGCTCGATGCCGGTGCGACGCGCGTGAAAATTCAGGTCGAGGCTGGCGGCAAAAAGCTCATCCAGATCACTGACGATGGCTGCGGCATGGTACGTGACGACGCATTGCTCGCCTTTGAACGGCACGCGACCTCGAAAATCAAAAATGCGGAGGACTTGCTGAACATCGCGACGCTTGGCTTTCGCGGCGAGGCGTTGCCATCGATTGGCTCGGTTTCGCGTTTGCGGTTGGAAACTCGCGCCGCGGACCAGGATTCGGGCACCATCGTCGAAATTGCCGGCGGCAAAATATTTCGCGTCGACGAAGCCGGGCTGCCGGCAGGAACTTCGATCACGATACGTGACCTCTTCTTTAATATTCCGGCGCGAAAGAAATTTCTGAAGGCGGAATCGACTGAGCTGTCGCACATCGCGTCGCTGGTGACACATTACGCGCTGGCGCATCCTGAGAAGCACTTCGAGTTGCACTCGGCTACGAATGCCATGCTGGTAGCGCCTCCAGTGGCCAGTTACAGCGAGCGGGTTTACCAGGTCTTCGGCAA
The DNA here is from genome assembly GCA_050746025.1 of Terriglobales bacterium. GTDB lineage: Bacteria > Acidobacteriota > Terriglobia > Terriglobales > Acidobacteriaceae > Gp1-AA145. The sequence continues at coordinate 2,605 of JBOGLH010000033.1, forward strand.
GGAAGTGCTCGACCAGTTAATTTCTGTCGCAGCAGAGTTGCCGCTGACCCACGTGGGATTGCCGCAGCCGCCACCATGGCTGCGAAAAAAAGAAGAACCGGAAGTCGCCACGGACCCGGGCAGCTTGCGATTGCACGGCTTTATTTCGAAACCAGAGATCCAGAAGCTGAATCGCAACTCGATTTATACCTTCGTGAACGGCAGGCTGATTCGCGATCGATTGATCCAGCACGCGCTGACCGAGGCCTACCGCAACATTATTCCGCCCGCGGTCTTTCCCGTAGTGCTGCTGTTTCTCGAAATGCCCAATGCAGAAGTTGATGTCAATGTGCATCCATCGAAGACCGAGGTGCGATTCCGCCAGCAGACGGTGATCCATGATTTCCTGCGCGATTCAGTCCGCGCAGCGCTGATGAAGGCCCGTCCGGTGCCACAATTTGTGACCGAAATTCGTGCCCACCCCACCGCCAGTCCTTCGCTCACCCCCGGCGCGCGCTTCGCACGGGCGGCAGCTTCGGGATTTCCGGCACTCTCCGGAGCCACTGCGCCCGACATCTTTTCCCTACAAGCGCCGTCCGAGCCGGTGGTTGCCGAGCGTCTGCATTTTTCTGAGAGCATCGAGATCGAAGCCAATGCCGCCATTCCGGTGGCGCGCTTTCCGCGACAAACCTTCGGCGAAGAGCAGTCAGTCAGCGCCGATCGTTGCGCTCCGGCGATTGTCGAAGAAGAATTTATCGAGACCGACGCGCCTCTGCTGTCCTCACTGAAGCCTCTGGGACAGCTGCGCGAATCGTTCATTCTCGCGGTGAATCCCGAGGGTCTCTGGATCATCGATCAGCATGTGGCGCACGAGCGCGTGCTGTTTGAAAAAGTGTTGCGTCAACGCGCACAGCAGAAAGTAGAGAGCCAACGGTTGCTGATGCCGATCATGGTCGAGCTGAATCCGGCGCAGCAGGCGGTGTTTGCGGAAATTTCGGAAGAGTTGCAAAAAAACGGTTTTGAAGCCGAGCCTTTCGGGACGCGGAGCCTCGCCATCAAAATTGCCCCCGCAGGACTCGAAGCCAGCGATGTAGAGAACATGCTGCACGAGCTGCTCGAACAGTTCGCGCGCGAAGAACAGGCGCTCAATCTCGATCAGATTCGCGGGCGAATCGCCGCTTCCATAGCCTGCCACGCGGCCATCAAAGTCAACATGCCACTCGAACAAAATAAAATGGAATGGCTGCTGCGCGAACTGGCTAAGACGGATTGCCCAATGTCCTGCCCGCACGGCCGCCCAGTGGTTCTGCGATACTCTATGAAGGACATTCAGCGGGCGTTCAAAAGGATCTAGCAGTCGGTCGTTGGTCGTTGGCTTGACC
>JBOGLH010000034.1:0-29366 GCA_050746025.1 Terriglobales bacterium
GATAGGACGGCACGCCCACGCAGATTTGCACCTGCTCGAGCGACTTCTTGTTGCGCAAGATGATCTTGGGCACGACCTTCGGCGGCGAGCTATGAAAACCGTTGCTCATGGGCTTCATGTTCGCGAAGTGCTTGGCCACGACGTCCACAAAGCGCTCGTGATTCAAATATCCCGCCGCGGTAATGATCATGTTGCCGGGCGAAAAGCGCTGGCTATAGAAATCGAACACCGGGGTGCGGTCGAATTTCTTGACCGTGTCGCGAGTTCCAAGGATCGGCCTGCCCAGTGGATGATCCTTCCAGAAATTCTGAGTAAAAATTTCGTGGACGAGGTAGTCGGGATTATCTTCGTCCATCTTGATCTCTTCGAGAATCACGCCACGCTCGCGGCTGATGTCCTGGACGTCGAAAACCGGGTTTAGCACCAAATCGCTGAGGACGTCGAGGGCGATGGGCACGTGCTCATTCAGCACCTTGATGCTGAAGCTGATGCATTCCTTGGCGGTGAACGCATCCATGTTTCCGCCGATGGAATCCACCTGGCGGGCGATCTCTTCGGCGGTGCGATGCTGGGTGCCTTTGAAAACCATGTGCTCGATGAAATGGGAAATGCCATTCCAGGGCAGGTCTTCGTCGCGCGAACCAGTCTTCAGCCAAATACCGATCGACACCGAGCGGATATGTTTCATCTCCTCGGTGATGACGGTCAGGCCGTTCGGCAAAACCGCGCGCTGAATATTGCGATCTTCATCCATGGTGTTTTCTGCTGTATCAATCTTACACACCGGGCCAGATTGCGGGAAATCTATCTAACTTGCTGAATAACAAATAGTTAGTGCTATTCTGATGGTACCCAGCCGGGAATCGGTCTAAAATGGGGCGAATCGTAGAAATCAGCTCTAGCAAGGAATTAGATGCATGAACAAAGGATTAAATCCAAATCTTTTGGGGCTTGAGCTGCAAGAACTTACCCGGTTGACGGAGGAAACGGACGAGCCCGCCTACCGTGCCCGGCAGCTGTTTCATGGCTTGTACGTGGAGCGTGCCAGCTCTATAGACGACGTATCCAGTCTCCCAAAGGACTTCCGCTGCCGGCTAAGCAGTGAAGGATTCACGCTCGGACTGCCAGAAATTGCCCAGCAATTTGTTTCGTCTGACGGCACTGTGCGTTATCTGATGAAGCTGCCGGACGGGGAAACAGTCGAAACCGTATGGATGCCGGAAGGCGATGAGGGCGAATCCGGCGATGGCAGCGAGGCTGGCTCAATAGATACTGCGCGAGGATGGAGCCGGACAACGATCTGCGTTTCCAGCCAAGTGGGCTGCGCGGTCAATTGCCAGTTCTGCCTGACCGCACTTTTAGGGGTGAAACGAAACCTGACCGCCGGGGAAATTGTAGGGCAGGTGATCGCGATTTTGCGCAAACAGAATGTTTCTCCGCCGAAAGACCGAGTGAACCTGGTGTTCATGGGAATGGGGGAGCCATTTTTAAATTTCGAGAACTTCATTAAAGCAGTGAGGCTGCTCGCCAAGGGCGTGGGAATTCCGGAATCGAGGATGACGGTCTCCACCGCGGGAATAGTGCCGCGAATTTATGACCTGGGCGAAGCCACCGTCCGGCCAAAGTTGGCAATTTCTCTAAATGCGCCCAACGATGATCTGCGGACCCAGTTAATGCCAATCAATAAAAAATGGAACCTTGAACAATTGATGATCGCGGCGCGTGAGTTCCCTCTGCGTAACCGAGAGAAGCTTACCTTCGAATACGTACTGCTGAGAAACACGAACGATTCTCCTCAGCACGCGCGGGAGCTGGCGGAGCTGCTACGCGGCATTAAAGCGAAGATCAACCTGATCGCGTTAAATCCCGGACCGGGAGTCGCGTTTCACACACCCACAGACGAAGCAGTACTCAACTTCCAAAAAATTCTGACGGATGCGGGCGTGTCGGCATTTGTGCGGCGGCCTCGCGGTCGGGATATTTACGCCGCCTGCGGCCAGTTAAAGCGCACGTTGGAGATGACCGCTTAAGAAGGTTTGCTGGCCGCGTGCGCCTGGGCGAATTCGGCTTCAGCGGCTTTCGGGGCAGCTGGCAGGTCGATCTGGAAAATTGCTCCCCCAGTTTCTCGATTGCTACCTTTGATTTTTCCGCCATGCTGCTGGATGATCCCATAGCACGCGCTTAAGCCCAGGCCAATGCCTTGTCCTACCGGACGAGTTGTGTAGAAGGGATCGAAAACCCGATCAGGCTCGACCATCCCTGGGCCAGTGTCGGCGAATTGAATAATGACTAAGTCTCCCTCGGAGCGCGTGGTAATGGTAATGGTTCCACCCCGTTCGGACATGGCGTTTACGGCGTTGGTAATGATGTGTGAGAAGACCTGCAGCAGTTGATTCGGATCAGCCTGGACTCGCGGGAGCGGATTAGCCATTTCGATTGAAGAGGCCACGTGAGCGACTTCCATCTGTGGCTGGCTCAGCTTGAGGCAGGTTTGCAGGATGGCATTTACATCCACCGGCGTCTTGCTCGACGGCACCTGTTTGGCAAAGCTCAGCAGGCTCGAAACCAACGAGCGCACGCGTTTGGTCTGCTGCGAAATTTTCGCGGCCAGGCTGCGCTGCTCGGGAGTGAGCTCCGTCGCCGTAAGCAGCTCGGCATAACCCAGCATCGCAGTGAGGGGGTTATTTAATTCATGCGCTGCTCCGCCAACTAACTGCCCCATTGAAGCCAATTTTTCCGACTGCACCAGTTGAGCTTGCAAGAGCTGTAGTTCCTGGAAAGATTGGCGCGAAGCGCGCAAAAGGCGAATCAGTTCGACATCAAGAAAATGCTGTTTGATAAAGACCATAGCGCCCATCACGACCATAGCGCCCAGGGTCAATAGCAATCGAAAGTTGTGCACGCGCGGCGGAATCCCCATATCCAGCGCGGAAAACCACGCGAACAGCGGAAGAGAAAATACCGCGATCATGCCGAGCCGGCCCGCCCAGACCCCACGAGGCAGCGATTTCCCTGACTGGATTTCCGCGATTGGCATATCGATCGCCAGCAGCCCCGGCACACTCATCCATGCCATCGAAATTACCAATGCGACGTCATACAAGCTTCCCGAATAATAGGTGTGCCGACCCAAGGCCCAAGTCGCTATGTAGGAGCTTATCGAATAGAAAAGGGTGGCTGTGAACCAATGTCCGTAAATAGTTTTCCAGCCTCCTGCGCTCCGATGCCAGAGAAGCACCAAACCGCCGAGCAATGCGACCTTCTCGACCAGGTACGATGTGTTGAGGTTCGCCTGATAGGCGACCGGGTCGGCAAATGAAAACTGCCAGGGTATGACCGAGTAAACATACACAAATACCCACCACAGCAGGAGCAGAGCAAAGTCAAGTGAGCCGGACCGCCAATCCCGATCGTGCGCCTCCACATTCGGTTGCAGCGCCAACGCAGCCATCATCGGCACAAAGTGCAGGAACAACAAAGCATCCCAACTAAAGACGTCAGGAACTTCGAGCCGCTGAATGACTTCGACATGGGTCCAGACGAGTTGGTAAGTGAACCAGCACGCAAGCCCGCACCCCATGAATGTCCAGAAGAGTCGGGTGCGCCCGCGGTGACGGAAAATATTTGGTATACAGGAGAGAACTGCCGATAACAGAAGCAGGCTCTGCAGAACATCACTCACCGCAACCAGGCCGAAGCTGCGGCCAGACAGCAAAGAGGCGGCTATCTGCAGCAATACCAGACACACCAACCCCGCACCCCACGTTTTGACACGCGAAGACATGTACCTGCCCCAGCTAATTTTAGGATGATTATGCGTTTTTAATACATTACCTAGGTAACTACCTTGGTAAGGCTATCGATACCCACGGCCTTTCGGGCGGTCGAGCCGGTTCTTTTCGGTTTTCAGTCGTGTTTCTGCTTGCCACGGATATGTTCCAGCCCATAATATCCACCCAGAACACTGCTTTGGCTGTCATTACCCGAAATTGGCTACCGCGCTTCCGGCCCCAGTCACTCTGGCGGAAGGCACCCTTGAGTCCCGAAGAAAACCTCAGACCTGAGCGCCAGCTCGCCACCGCCAGGGTCTTTCTGGCCGTGTGGGCGCTCATCGCCTTATGGCTTGATCCGGAAGCGGTGCGCTCACCTTGGGCCTTTGCTCTCCTGGGATTTTACATTGCGCATGCCGCGGCCATTCTGATCTTGTTGAGGTCGCCCCAGCAGTCCTCGACCCCGCTGCGTTTAATGGTGCATTGCGTCGATGTACTGTGGCCGGCTTTGATTTCAGCCTACACCGTCGGGCAGAACAATCCCTTCTTCTTGTTTTTCGTTTTTGTGCTGGCGGCTGCGGCCTATCGCTGGGGGCTGTGGGAAACCGTCATGACCGCCATGGCCTCGGTCTCACTGCTCTGGCTGGAGAGCGTGTCATTCAAAGAAGGAACTCTGAGGGCGCTGAACACCTGGGCCACTCACCATCGAATACCCGTCATTCAAGTCAACATCCTAGGTATCGAACCCAAAGAACTTTTCATGGAATCGGTGTACCTGATCGTGATGGGACTGCTGCTGGGATATCTCGCAGAGCGTCAGAAAAAGCTGAGCGCTGAAAAGGACATCGCCGCCAGAATGCTGCGCCTTGTTCGGATCGATATCGGCCTTGCCGGTTCGCTGGCGCACATCTTAAGTGAATTGGTGCGGCTATACGGGGCCAAGCGAGCATTGATCGTCACCCGTGAGAGCGGAAGTCATCGGGTACGTATCGGGGAACTTGAATCGGATAGCGCACTTCCCGAGCTGTGCTGGAGCGATGCAGTTCCTCCCGCTTCCGAGGCATATCTCAAGGAGAGCCCCGCCGAAACCTGGTATGCAAGCCGGGGCAACAAAGAAGAATTTAACATTACAGGGTTGGATTCCGCAGGCTCCTTTTTGCGAGCTGTTGATGCCGGCGTGGTGCGCGGGTTTGCAGACCTGTATCAATTTCAATCCCTGGCCGCATCCTCTTTCTCGTTCTCTCACGAGCTGACCGGGCGAATCTTCTTGTTTGATTTGAATTTCCGTTCCGGAAACGTCGAAGAACTTGGATTCCTGCAGGACCTGATTCGGCAGATCACTCCCGCGGTCTACAATCTTTATCTCTTGCGACGCTTGCGGAGCCGGGCAGGCGCGGCGGAGCGCGCACGGCTGGTTCGCGAGCTTCACGACGGTGCGGTGCAGTCGCTTATCGGAGTCGAAATGCAGGTGGATGTGCTGCGCCGGCATGCGCCCGAGGCCACGTCCATGACACAGGAATTGGAGAGGATCCAAGGTTTGCTTCGCGAGGAAGTGTTGAAACTTCGTGAGCTGATGCAGGAGATGAAATCCACGGCAGTAGACGCCCGCCGCCTGACGGGGTTCTTGCGCGACACCGTGCAGAGATTTCAGCGCGAGACCGGCATCGCGGCGCAATTTGTTATGGACGGAGACGAGATTATTTTGCCCTCGGGTGTCTGCCGTGAACTGGCACGCATCGCGCAAGAAGCTCTAGTAAACGTGCGCAAGCACAGCGGCGCCAGGCAGGTAATTGTGCAACTGCTGCAGGAAGAAGGCGGCTGGCAACTGGTAGTCGAAGATGATGGGACGGGGTTTCCATTCTCGGGGCGAATTTCGCAATCGGAACTCGAGACCTCAGGAAAGGCCCCGGCCATTATCCGGGAACGTGTACGCCTCATTCAGGCCGATCTCACGATAGAATCTAAGCCGGGCAAGGGTTCGCGAATCGAAGTCTTCGTGCCGTTGGCCCAACCGGTCGAGGTAGGCACCGGTGTCCAGAACTTGTTCACATGACCGTATTGAAATCTGTCCTGATTTAGTAGGAACATTAGTGGTTCCTTGGGCCCCGTCGTCCCCGCAGTAAATCCGCAAAGGAGAGATGGAAAATCGCAGGCCTCAACCCGTGCGCATCTTGATCGCCGACGATCACCCAATTTTCCGGGATGGGTTGAAGCGTCTTCTGGAATCGGAAGGCGAGTTCAAGGTCATTGGCGAAGCTTGCGATGGAGTCGAAGCAGTCGGAATGGCGCGGCAACTTATCCCAGAGGTGATGTTGCTTGACTTGGCTATGCCTCGCCGGCAAGGACTGGATACGCTTCGCGAGATAGCATCGGACGCCGGGTCGGTTCGCGTGATCCTGCTGACCGCCGCCGCTGAGAAGGAACAAATTGTTGAGGCCTTACAGTTGGGAGCGCGCGGAGTGGTGCTGAAAGATTCAGCCACTCAGATTCTTCTGAAGAGCATTCGCGCGGTAATGAACGGGGAATATTGGGTCGGGCGGGAAAGCGTTTCGAATCTGGTGCAATACCTGAGGACGTTGGTCACCCCAGTCTCAACATTTCCGCAACGAAATAAATACCGGCTGACCCCCCGCGAACTGGAAATTATCGCAGCCGTGGTGGCCGGCTTCGCGAATAAGGAAATCGCTCAGTATTTCAAAATCAGCGAAGATACCGTCAAACATCACTTGAGCAATATCTTCGACAAAGTTGGGGTATCAAGCCGGCTGGAGCTGGCGCTGTTCGCAGTAAATCAGTCCTTGCCCTTTAAGCCGATCACCTGATCGTTTCCCATCAGTTAGCAGTGGACAACTTTAGGACTATCGATGCCACGCGTAGCTTTGCGCGTGTCCACCACGAGCTTAGACTCCCGAACGATACGTTCGTAGTCATAGTCGGAATGATCGGTCACGATGAGCACGCAATCGTACTGACCAAGGTTCTCCAGCGGCGCGCAGGTCATCTGCAGGTCATACTTGCGGCCTCGGCCAACCTTGGGGAAATAAGGATCGTTGTAACTCACGTCGGCGCCTGCATTTTTAAGTAACTCAATAATGGTTAACGCAGGAGACTCGCGAAGATCGTCGATATCTTTTTTGTAGGCCACACCGAGGATTAAAACTTTGGATCCATTGATGGCCTTCTTTTGCTGGTTCAATGCTCGGGCAACAGAGTCCAGCACGTGATATGGCATGTTGGAATTGATTTCGCCAGCCAGCTCGATAAAACGGGTGTGAAAGTCCCATTCTTTGGCCTTCCATGAAAGATAAAACGGGTCAACCGGGATACAGTGACCGCCAAGGCCAGGCCCTGGATAAAAAGGATGGAACCCAAACGGCTTGGTTTTCGCAGCTTCGATTACTTCCCAGATATCAATGCCCATTCTCAAGCACAGCATCTTGAGCTCGTTGACCAGTGCGATGTTCACGCAGCGATATATGTTCTCCAGCAGCTTGGTCATCTCTGCGACTGCGGGTGACGACACCGGGACTGTACGGTTAAAGATGGCGCCGTACATTGCGGCAGCCAATTCCGAAGCTTTCGGCTCCAAACCACCAACGACCTTGGGGATGTCGCAACGGGCAATGGTTTGGTTGCCGGGATCCTCGCGCTCCGGCGAGAAGGCAACAAAAAATGTATTCTCGTCGGGCTTGCCTTTACGGGCAGCTTTCAGCCCAAGACGGTTACCTTTTTCGAGGATCGGAATCAAGACCTCCTCCGTGGTTCCAGGATAAGTCGTGCTCTCCAGCACCACCAGTTGACCCGGCTGAAGATGAGGCGCAAGCGCTTCTGCCGTGCCGGTTATGTAACTGAGATCGGGTTCGCGATATTCATTCAGCGGAGTTGGGACGCAGATGATGATGGCGTCCATCCGTTCCAGTTCAGTGTAATCAGAGGTTGCAGAAAACCCCTGGCTCCGGGCTTTCTGAATCTCCGGAGCAGGAATTCGGAAAATGTATGATCCACCGGCGGCGATCGTAGAAACTTTTCGCTCGTCGATGTCGAAACCGGTAACGGTAAATCCCTGCTCACTGTAAAGCAGGGCGAGCGGAAGCCCCACATAACCCAGGCCAATAACGGCGACCCGCGCCTGGCGTTGCTCAATCTTGCTCTTTAGTTCCGAAACATGAGTGGCGGCAACAACGAGGTTTTTCATATTTGGTTGAAAAAATCTAGCATCTCCCTTTGAATTACCTGGCGGCGCAGGTTCGTAAATCTGCATCACCGCATGGTGCTAATTCATCGCTACGATTTCAGCTGCGCCAGTTGCTTCCTTACATCATCGGCGCCACTATACTTCGGGTCGATTTTTAGAACGTGCTCCAGATGTTGACGGGCTAAGGCCGGGCGCTCAGTCCTGGCGTATGCCAATCCCAGGTGATAGTGGTAAGTCGGGTTATCGGTCTCTTTATTCTTTGCGGCCAGCTTGATAGCTTCCTGGAACATGCCGATCGCAGACTCGTATACTCCCTTTTTGTAGAAGGCCCAACCCAAGGTGTCCGCGACGTTAGAAGACTCTGGCATATTGCGTCGCGCAGTTTGCGCCAACTGCAAGGCCTGGTCCACGTTGCCATTGGTTTCGAGCAGCACGTAAGCGAGATTGTTCGAAGCTTGCGGATTGTCCGGTTTTAATTGAAGCGCGGTCTGATATGCAGCCTTGGCCTTATCCAATTCATGCATACGCTCGTAAGCTATGCCAGTCAGAATGTACAAGCCAGGCTCTTTTGGGTTTGCAGCGGTCGCTTCGGCGTAAGTGCGTAGAGTTTCATCCATCGCCCCTCGCGCAAGCTGGCTCTGTCCAAGCTTCGCATACGCGTCGATGTTGTTTTTGTCCAGCTCTACGGCTTTCTTAAAGGCGGTCTCCGCGCCGGAGTAATCTTTCTTGGTTAAGATCACCGAGCCCAGAAGATCGTAGAAACTGCTGTTGTTAGGAGAAGTCGAAATGTGAGCGTTGATGGCTGAAATCGCCTTGTCGAACTGCTTCTGCGAAACGTACACATTCGCCAATCCGCGCAACGCATCCATCGAGTTGGGATCGTGACTGAGGGCCTGTTCGTACCAATTGATGGCCTCTGAATTTTTTTGGCCCAGAGATTGCAAATTGCCCATCTCAACATAACCAGCTGGCGCTTGAGGTGCGACTTCGATAGCTTTGCGGGCGTCCAGTTCCGCAGCCGGATAGCGTTTGCGCGCCATCAAGGAGATCGAGCGCAGCGCGTAACCGTCGGGAGAAGCAGGCTGTAGCTGAATGATCTCGCTGGAGTACCGATCGAGACCGGCAATATCAGATTTTTGCAAGGCGAGGCCCGCCAGAGCACGATCGGCTTCGACCATGTTCGGCCGTAACCGAATCGCCTGCTGCCATTCGGTCCCGGCGCGGTCGGATTCTCCTAACCGGCTTAAGGCCAATCCGAGCTGATAGTGCGCCACCGCCATATCGGGATTTCGCGAAACTACTCCCTGCAAAGTTTGAACAGCTTCACTGATCTGATTCCGCTGCAGTTGAATTTCGCCCCGGAAGGTAAGAGCCTGGTCGTCTTTGGCGTTGGACTTCAATGTCGACTCGTTCAGCTGGTCAGCTTCCGCGATTCGGTTTTTTAGAATTAACAACTGAACGTAATTCCTCGAGACTTCCGCGTCCTTGGGATGTTCCTGGTGGAGAGAGGCATACTCAGCCGTGGCTTTATCGAGATCGCCTTCCGCAAAATAGTAGTCCCCCAGCATCCTGTAACCCACGGAATTTTTGGGAAAGTCGCGTTTGACCTGGCTGAGAAATTGTTCCGCTTCAGCTCGCTTGCCCTGCGACATGTAAAGCTTGGCGAGCGAAGCCCGCGCATTGACGTCTTTAGGATCTGCCGCAATGACCAGCTGCACCTGCTGTTCGGCTTCGGAGTAACGACCTCGGGTCTGATAGAACGCGGCCAGCGCCATGTGAGCATTTTCGCCTTGCGCTTTCAGATCAATGGCCTTCTTGTAGTTTGCTTCAGCGGAATCAAATTGCCCGACTTTGGTCTGTACCAGGGCGAGGTTCAGATATGAATCGCCACGAGCAGGCGCCAACGCAATCGCCTTCTGAATTTCCGCAATCGCTTCCGGAAACTTTCGCTCGGCATTCAGCAGATTGGCGGCCGCAATGTGACTATCGGGATCGTTGGGTTGTTTTTGAAGGAGCAAGCCCGTATGCTCCTCGGCGGTAGAAATATCTGATGGATTTCCGGTGGAAACGTAGTCCGCAGCCAGCATGTTCGCCATATCGGCGTGGGCTTTGTAATTGTCCGGCTGCAGTTCCAGGGTGCGGCCGATTTCCTGATAGGCGTGTTGCCAATCTTGCACTTTCATGTAGCTCTGAGCCAACTGATAATGCGCAGCCGCGTAGCCGCCGTCTACTTGGGTGGCATTAAGAAACTGGATTATCGCCTCCCGATATTTCCCCTCGGCGTAATATCGCTGCCCACTCTCAAAATACTTCTGCTTTCGCACATTAGGATCGCGCGAACAGCCAGTCAACGCGGCCACTGACAAACCCAATACCAGGATCAACCGCAGCCAAACAGAACTTCTCATTCCAGACTCCCCATTCGGCGCTCAACGCGCCCGATCATGATTTCAGTTACTCAAAACACCGCGTCGAAAAAACATTGCTATACCCAATCAGCGGGGCACATAGTTGTCAATCACCGGAGAGATATTGTCGGCAAGAGCGAGCAAGCGTTCCTGAGCCGAACTAATACTTTCTCCCGGCATAAATTTAGTCGTAAGCCGAATTAACGAACCATCAGAACGGCGCATGCGAATCGAGTCCGCTACCAGGTAATACTTGGCCCAATACTCGCTGGCTACGGCCCGCTCATGTGCCCAGTACCAGTACAAAACCAGCTGCCGCTCCTGCCCTAGAGCAATTAGGTAACGGTTCGCCTGAAACGGCATCTTGCCCGGTAAGTTCAAGGTAACTCGGTCGGATCGCAGCGGGACCCAACCTGCACCTGGAAGGCAATTCTTAGGCGAGTGGATAGTGTCTCCCGAACGTTGGCTGGGAAAATAGGCGATGAACAATCCAACTGCGGGCGTATTCGGACCGCGTTTGTATTCGCGAGTTAAGAAATCGCCTGGCCCCAGGACCTCCAGCACATCTTTGCTCAGTGGCAGATCCGTCGACGACCATTTTTCAAACGTTTGCGGGAAAGATTGCAGTGGCTGGCGTGCGGGAATGATCTCCGAAGCATTCCGTGCGCGCAACAGCAAGGCGGTTGCCGCCAATAGTACCAGCACGCTGACGAAGCGCCATTTCATGCTGCACGCTCACGTTTAGTCTGCAGAAGCATAAATGCCCGATGCAGAGCGAACAGCATCAGTAGTGAAAATACGAAAACTAGCCATCCGGAGAAAAGATGAAAAAAACCTTCGGCCTTCTCTGGGTCCCAATACTGAACGATCAACCCCGTACCGACAATTCGCAACCCATTGGCTGCGACCGCAATAGGAATCGAAGCCGCCGCCAGAGCCACCCGCATCCAGATCCGCGGCTCGACCAAATAGCCGTACATAATAGCCAGGGTCGTTAACGACATCAGCGACCGAATCCCGCTACAGGCTTGCGCGACCTCCAAAGGCATGGCCGGGAGATTAATGATGTTGCCTTCCCGAAGCACCGGTACCCCGCAAATTGGCAGCGTTCCGGCCGCAAGCTTCGAGGCCAGCATCTGCAACGGCAAAGTAATCTGACTGAATACAATCGTGGGAATGGGGATCATCAGTACTAGAAAACATAATGGAAAGAGGACAGCCCGAAGCATGCCCCATCCGATAAAAAATACTATTGCGCCGCCAATGAGCAGGATAAGTGACACACGCGAAAGGAAGAGTTCGGCGCCGAAAGTTCCGATAAGCAGCATCGCCAGCGAGATCATGATGACAGGCAATCCCCAAATCGACGGCTTTGGCTGGATTGCCCGCAGACGGGTGCGATTTTGCCAGACAACGAAGGCCGAGAAGACCGGAACAAAAAATCCGTGCGAGAAATTCGGATCCGACCACCACTGGCGTATCAGGCGAATAAGCACCGGACCATACAGCCAACTTCCCAAGAGCAATAGACTGACCGTATACCAGCTGGCCAGCTTGGTCATGTGGCGGCCAGTGATCGGCTCTGGAACTGAAATCGCCTGTGCCAAATCACTCCTTATTAGCTTTAGCTGATGGGTTCGTGACCGAACATAATCCAACCCTAAGCTGAATGCAATTGCAGTGCCGAGATGACAAATCTCTCAGGCTCTGCGGACAACTACACAACCGTTGCCATGAAAACCTTCTTTGGATGACAAGTCCAGTGAATTTAAACAGTTACAACCAGCAAGATAACCAACTTGAAGTTTCGCTGTCTCGTTGGAGTATCAGCCAGAACGCAACGTTCTCCGACTAGTTGGAACGGGCAAAAATTCTCTTCGGGGCAAAAGCGGTAATTACTTTCCATCGACCCGCAGCCTCTCCGCAAACATTCCATCGCGTGCACGGCGTTGAATGTGAGTAGCTTAGTGCAAAATGGTTCTTCACACGGTATTGGTTAGTATCCTGTACGCGGCGGAAAAATGGGAAAACATTTTCTCTTTTATGCGACTTGATGTAGTTTTAGAGAGTTTCCTTGGCGATGCGTGGCTTTCGTAAGTATATGAAAACACACTATCGCCAGACGAATGGGTTTCCCAGGTTGAATCCAGCTACTATGGCCCAAGCCTTGCTGTTACGCCCATGGAGCATTTTCCTTGTACGTTGATCGATAGCGCCGAACAGAACTTTTAAGGAGCAGAATCCCAGTTTGCCAGTCCCCGCACAAGACCCCGCGACCGATCTCCCCTTTCTTGATGCGATAAATCCCACAATGAAAGGGATGGAAGGCTTCATAAAGGAACTGGCACACAATTCCGTACCGGTACTCCTGATTGGCGAGCCTGGTACTGGAAAGAGGACAATCGCAAAAAGGATTCACGACGGTTCCATCCAACCCAGCGGCGAGTTTCGGATTCTGAGCTGCTCTGACCTGAGTTCCTCGTCCATGAAAGCAAGTTTGCAACTGCAGGCGACCACCCTATATCTGGACGAGGTCGGCGACCTCAGTTCCGAATCCCAGCAATGTTTGATGGAAGTCCTCTCTTCTTCCAGCGACGGCGAAAGAAGCGTGCGGGTCATCGGCGGAAGCGCGCGCGATCTTGAACGCGACGTGCGCAACGGGGTTTTTCGGGAAGATTTGTATTACCGCCTCAGCGGCGTCTGTCTGCGTATTCCACCGCTGCGGCAGCGCAAGGAAGACATCCCTGAATTAACGAGTTTTTTCCTGGCTCGCTACTCGGAAGTATTCCACCGCGTAACACCGGAACTAAGCGCGTCGACCAGGCAACTGTTTCTCGACTACTCCTGGCCGGGTAATCTGAGAGAGCTCGAAGCCGCCACGCGCGCGATAGTAGCCGTAGGCGACGAATCTGTAGCCATGGGCGGCCTGCGGTCTACGTTAGTGCGTTCGGATAACGGAACCAACGGTGCGCGAGTGTCCCTGAAGGAAGTGGCGCGAGCGGCTTCGCGCGAAGCTGAAAAAGAGTTGATCTTGAAAGCATTGACTCGCACTCGCTGGAACCGGCGCCGCGCGGCGCAGGAGTTACAGATCAGCTACAAGGCCCTGCTATACAAATTGAAGCAAATAGGTTACGGAGAATATGAGGCCTCATGACATCGCTCGAAACCGGTGAAGCTGTGAAAGTGAAGAACCTGAAGGTGGAGAACCAATGAGACGCACAACCGCAATGTGGATTTTCCTCGGCCTCGCGCTGGCAAGTTTGCCGGCCGTCGTAACCGGGCAGGCCTCGACCCCAGGCAACGGGACAACGCCGGCATCGCAAGCCGGACCGACGTATGTGATTGGCCCGGACGACACGCTTTACATTTCCGTCTGGAAAGAGCCGGATCTTACGGAAACTCTGCCGGTACGGGCCGATGGGAAGATTTCCATGCCGCTTCTGAATGATGTTCAAGCCGCAGGACTCACTCCCATGCAGTTGGGCGCCACACTGACGGACAAGCTGAAGAAATACGTTTCCGACCCGCGCGTCACCATCGTGGTCACGCAAATGAACAGCCAGCGAGTATATGTGACCGGTGAAGTGCTGCATCCGGGCGCGATGAACCTGACTCCGAACATGACCGTACTGCAGGCACTCTCGAGCGCAGGGTTTACGCAGTTTGCCAACACCAAAAGTATTTACGTTCTTCGCAATGAACACGGTAACGAGACCAAGTTAGCAGTGAACTACAAAAAACTTATCAAGGGCGAAGGTGGGCAGAATATTCCGCTGAAGCCCGGAGACACGATTGTTGTCCCGTAGCCCGTCTATGACAAGAACGGCAACCCAATCCGTGCTCACGCTGTTGTTGGTGGCGCTGTGCGTCCCAAAAACATGGGCACAGGCTCCCAGTGACCAGAACGCCGGTGGTGCGCCGCCTGCGGCTACCGGGGTCGACACCACCACACAGATGAGTGAGAACCCGCCATTGTCGGGTTTGGATCAGCCTAGCTTCGAGCCGGGGTTCGGGACTCGCAGCTATCTTGCGCCCAGGGCGGAGCTCAGTGAGTCAATCGACTCCAATAGCATTGGTAGCTTTTTCAATTCGCGCAGTACCGAAATCACTCGTGCACTAGGCTCCCTCGAACTTCAGAAATTATGGAAGCTGCACCCGCTTGATGTGGATTATGTCGGCGGCATTGATTGGCACAGCGGGGCTCAGGGGGGTGCTCATCAGCTTCATTCACTAGCCGCAACTCAGCGCTTTCTGTGGCGCACGGGCCAATTCGCAGTGCGTGATTCCTTCAGCTACCTTCCCGAAGGGGCATTTGGATTCGGTTCTTTTGGCGGTGCCGGAGCTTTGGGCGGTGGCGGCTTGGGCGGCGGAGGTATGGCTGGCGGAGGTATGGCCGGCGGTTTGGGAACCGGAATTTTCACTAATAACTCATTCGGAACGATCGGCAGTGAGGTTACGAACATGGCCATCGCCGACGTTACGCAATTTCTCAGCCCGCGTAGTGCAATTCTTTTGATGGGAGGCTTCGGCCTCACCGACTTTTTGAATACTCCGAAGTCTGCCTCGTTCTGCCCCACAGACGTAAGCTGTTACTTCAATAGCCAGGAGTCGATAGCCCGGGCGGCATACAACCATCAGATTTCACGGCATAACCAGATTGCACTGGTGTATGCCTATGAACAACTGCACTTCCCGGGTACCTCCGCGGGCAGTTTGAATGTGAATCTAGCGCAGATCGAGTTTGGGCATCGCATATCCGGCAAGCTGAATTTATTGTTCGGCGGGGGGCCGGAGTGGGTGCACCGCAGTCAGCCGCAGGAGCAATTCCTCGGAATCCCGACGGGACTGCCCTGTACAAATACAGGTCCTCTGTTTAGTTGCCCTGACGTCAAGACGAGTTTTGTCACCGGATCAGCCCAGGTATCGGTGCGATATCGAGTGTCAGCGCTTACGAGTTTCTCGCTCTCTTATCTGCGCTACGTGAACTCAGGCTCAGGCTTTTTCGGGGGTGCTAAGACTGATACCGGCCGCTTTAACGTGGACCATGCTTTTGGGCGCCACTGGAATTTGATACTGGATACCGGCTACTCACACAATTCGGCTCTTCTGGGAGCCACATCGGTCGCAGCTGGCACAGCCACAAGTTACAGCTTCTGGTATTTCGGTGGTGCAGCCCGCCGACGACTGGGACGGCACTTCGCATTCTATGGCAGCTATCAATACAACGCTTTCGCGTTTGGTTCCGGCGGAGCTTCTTATGGACGCAATGTTTTGCAGGTGGGTCTGAACTGGATGCCTCAGCCAATTCGACTGGATTGATTTTCGGCCAGCTCAGGCTGGCAGAATGGGAACAAATATGATTGAGAACCGCGTACTAACCATGGACGATTACGCAGCGATGCTGCGTCGCCGCCTTAAAATAATCCTGATTCCCACACTTCTGGCGCCGCTGGTCGGTTTTTTGATCTCGTACGCCTTTCCGGCGAAATACACCTCCCAGGCGCTGGTTTTGGTCCAACAGCAACAAGTTCCGCAAGGCTACGTTGCACCTGTGATTACAGAGGACCTTTCGCAACGGGTGGGGACCCTGCAGCAAAAGGCAATGGGCTCAGATCGTTTGCGGCCGCTCATTCAAAAGTTAACCCAGCAGGGCATGTTGCGTAGTGGGAACGTCGACGATGAAATCGAACAGATCCGCGCTGGAGTTGCTATTGAGCCGCTGCAGATGGTGATGGTTCCCAATCCGACTGCGAAGGCAGTCGGACCCCATGGTGTGCTTAGCGGTGGTGCTCCCAAAGCTCCTCAGGTACCGGGATTTAACTTGGATTACACCGCGGGCAACCCGCGCGAGGCGCAGGCGATTTGCGCCGGCGTAACCGACATCATGCTGCAGGAAAATTTGCGGGACCGTGAGCAGGTAGCCCAGAACACGACGGATTTTCTGTCCCGTCAGGTGGATGACGCCAAGAGCAATCTGAATGACCTGGATGCCAAACTTGCAGCCTTCAAAAGACAGTACATGGGTCAGCTTCCGGGTGACGAAGACAACAATTTGAAAATCCTGTCGGGAATGAATTCGCAGTTAGACGCAACCACGCAGACCCTGAGCCGTGCGCAGCAGGACAAAACTTATAGCGAGTCTTTGCTTGCGCAGCAATTGGCGAACTGGAAATCATCCCAGTCTGCGAGCAGTCCACAAACCTTGCAACAGCAACTTGCGCTGGCGCAGTCCCAGTTGATTTCCCTGCAAGGACGTTACACCGACGATTTTCCGGATGTAATAAAGACGAAGAAGCAGATTGCAGACCTGCAACAACAACTCGATCAAATTAACTCAGCGGCGCCTAGTAACTCGGCCGCGTCGGCGAGCCAGGGAAATGCTGCCGAACCACCAGAGATTCAGCAGCTGCGGATGCAAATCCATCAGTACTCGGATGTGATAGCGCAGACTACACGCCAGCAAGCTACCCTGCAAAACCAGATCAGGGTCCAGCAGGGCCGGGTTGCGCTCAGCCCGGGAGTGGAAGAGCAGTACAAGCAGCTGACTCGCGACTACGACACCGCGCAGAAGTTTTACAACGACTTGCTGGACAAGAAGAGCGAGTCCGAAATGCAGACTGCTATGGAGCGCGAACAGCAGGGGGAGCAGATGCGGTTGCAGATTCCGGCCGACTTGCCTGATTCGCCCAGCTTTCCCAACCGCCTGCTGTTCGCTGCCGGCGGCCTGGGTGGCGGACTGGTCCTGGGACTTGGCTTGGGATTGCTGCTTGAATTGCGCGACAAATCTCTGCGCAGTGAAAGGGATGTGATTGCGGCCCTCGACCTTCCGGTGCTTTCGCAAGTGCCGTGGGTTGGAAACGCGCCCGCCGGACCGAACGGCAACGGAACGCTCGGCCTTAAATCGCGTTTGGGCGATCGTGGGGACAGAGTAGAGGTTTAAGGATCCATGTACAAAGAATTTTTTGGGCTGCGCGCGAACCCGTTCAACGTCAATCCTGACCCGCGTTATCTGTTTCTGACGCGGCATACGGAAGAAGCCCTGGCTTGCCTGACTTACGGCATCCAGAGCCGCAAGGGGTTCGTGTTGCTGACCGGCGAAGTTGGGACCGGCAAGACTACGCTCATCAATAAGCTTTTGGAGTGGTTGCGCGCGCAACAGGTTCCCACGGCCTTCGTCTTCAACTCGCGCATGAACGTTCCCCAGTTCCTCGACTACATGATGGCAGATTTCGGGCTGCCCTCGGAAAGTCAGTCGAAGAGCCAGATTTTGATGAAGCTGTACAACTGGTTGCTGGAGCGCTATCGCGCGGGCGAGACCGCTGTGCTGATCGTTGATGAAGCCCAGAACCTGCCCGACGAAGTTCTCGAGGAAATCCGCATGATGACCAATCTGGAGACCTTCACCGAAAAGCTTCTGCAGATTGTTCTCGTCGGTCAAACCGAGTTGGAGCAGCGGCTGAAGCATCCGAATCTGCGCCAGTTGCGGCAGCGGCTAACGCTCCGGGCGAAGACCCATCCGCTTACCGCAGAAGAAAGCCGGTCCTACATTCATCAACGACTGCGAATTGCGGGATCGAATGGGCAACAGATTTTTGAACCCGAGGCCCTGGCAGCAATTCACCGCTACTCCGGCGGCATACCGCGGGTGGTGAATTTGCTCTGTGAGCATTGCCTGGTCAGCGCTTTTGTAGACCAGCACAAAACCGTAAGCCCGGCGGTGGTAGATGCCGTGGCTCGAGACTTTGATCTCGAGGGCAACCACAACGTGGGGCCGGCCTCGCAGGTGGTTCCAGACAAGTTCGACCTGATGGATGCGCTGAAAACAATTTCCAATCTCACTGAGCGGCTGAAAGAGTCGCACCGTGAGGCTAGTGAAGTAACCGAAGTGAGCAAAGAAGGGAAACTATGAGCCGAATTCACGAAGCCTTAAAAAAAGCCGAGCAAGAGCGAGGAACGTCGGATAGCGTTCCGCAAATGGCGCCTGATCCGGTGGGAACGGACGCGTTCGCCAGCTCGGATGGCGCCATCTCCACGGCGGCGGTCGCGACCGCTCCTGCTGCCACCATGCATGGCGACACCTTGCTTTCCCGCACTCGTCGGACTAACTGGAGGCCCGATCCCAAGACCATGCTTTTCTTTAATGGCGAAGAGCACCTCTATGGGATGGAAGAATTCCGCACCCTGCGTAGCCGCTTGTATCAGGCGCGCGAAAAACATCCGCTTTCAAAGCTACTGGTGACCAGCCCACTCCCCAAGGAAGGTAAATCTTTTGTGACCGCCAATTTGGGGCAGGTACTCGTGCAGCAACAGGGAAAGCGCGTTCTGCTGGTAGATGCTGATCTGCGCAACCCGAACCTGCACTTGACACTCGGCGCCGAACCAGGACCTGGGCTTTCTGACTATCTACGTTCAGAAACCGACGAGTTCTCGATCATTCAGGGCGGCCCTATGGAGAACCTCTTCCTGATACCGGCAGGAAGCAAAAATGAAAACCCCGCGGAGTTGGTTGCCAGCGGACGTATGAACACTTTGCTGAATCGGCTGCAGCCGCTGTTTGACTGGATCATCGTCGATTCACCTCCGGCAGCCGCGGTTTCTGACGCGGCCTTGATTGCCAACTATTGCGATGGCGTACTGCTCGTTGTGCGCTCGAATGCGACTCCGTTCGATATCGCACAAAGAGCTCGCCAGGAATTCGGCGATAACTTGATTGGAGTAGTGCTGAACGGGATTAGCACCCTGCCGGAATATTCCCAGTACTACTACAACGCTTATGGAAAACCGAACGGCCACGGACAGGCCATGAAGATGAAATAGAGGCACGTTCAGACGCGACTGCCGCGGCTTACCTCGGGCATCTCGCGCCATGCACGATTTGCTGAGATAACTAACAGGTACTTGCGAGTGCTGGCCAGCAGCACAAAACGGTCAAGATGGTCATCCGGTTATTTAACGCGTACTTTCCGAGTCGCACATTGCTATTGGCTTTCTCAGAAGCCTGCGTCGTGGTGTTCGCTTTTACCATGTCGTGCGTGGTTCTGATGGGTAGGGACGCCGATATTTTCCTGAATTACGACGGCGGCTTCGCCAATATCGCCCTCATCACGGTCGTGTTTGTTTTATGCATGTACTATGGCGACCTCTATGACTCCCTGATTCTGAGCAATAGGCGTGAGGTGATAATCCGCCTAATCCAGGTTTGCGGGGTTGGCACCCTGGTTATGGCGGTAGTCTATTCCGCGTATCCAAAAGCCAGGCTCGGCGCGAGAAATTTTGAGCTTGGCCTGGTTCTAGTGATGTTTCTGGTGTGGTTCTGGAGAGAACTATTCCTGTGGATGTTTCGTTCGAAGCACCTTCTCGAGCGGGCCGTCCTTCTGGGGGATGGGCCGCTGGCCAGAAAGCTGGCGCAGGAAATTATCACGCGACCGGACCTGGGCCTCCAACTGCTGGGTTATGTGAGCTCTTCGGCAACGCAAGCTCAAAGCAATTTCCCTCATCTTGGGACTCCGGATCAACTTTCCGAGGTGGTGCGGACCCGTGAAGTCCGTCGCGTGCTGGTCGCCATGTCAGACCAGCGCGGGAAGCTGCCAATGGATGAGTTGCTCGCCATCAAGTCGCAATACGCGCGGGTTCAAGACGGGGCGGAGATTTACGAGAAACTCACGGGGAAGCTGCCTCTAGAATCGCTGCGGATGAGCTGGCTTCTGTTCTCGTCGGGGTTGCAGAGCTCGCGTTGGGCAACAGCGTGGAAGACGTCTTTCTCGTTCATTATTTCCCTCTTCCTGTTGATTCTGTGCTTGCCCATAATGCTGCTGGTGGCCATCGCCATCAGGTTAGATTCGCCCGGGCCAGCCGTGTTCCTGCAGAAGCGGGTCGGTAAAGGCGGCAAGCATTTCACGCTTTATAAGTTTCGTTCGATGTATCATGCCATTGACGAGTGCAAGATCAATCCTCCTGCGGAGGAAGATGATCCCCGGATTACCCGATTGGGACGGTTTCTGCGCAAGAGCCGGCTCGACGAACTGCCGCAGCTCTATAACATCCTGCGCGGAGACATGCATTTTGTCGGACCGCGGCCCTTTGTGCCTGACCAGGAGCAGGAACTGGTGAAGGCCATCCCGCTGTACAACCAGCGCTGGAATGTAAAACCGGGTGCAACAGGATGGGCCCAGATCAATCGCGGCTACTGCGCAACCCTCGCTGATAACGCAGAGAAGCTGGCCTACGATCTCTTTTACATAAAAAACATGTCACTCTCTCTCGATCTCCTGATCATGTTCAAGACCATGAAGATCCTCTTGCTGGGGCGGGGAGGGCGATGAACCCGGAAACTATCCTGGTCGCGAAAGTGATTTTCTGGATCAGCCTGGGGCTGGTGGTGTACCCGTACGTCATTTACCCGCTGGTGCTTTTTCTTACTTATTCAGTAACTCAGGCCTGGCGCGATCTGCGCTACCTGGGTTCTCCGCGAAACCGCCGCACAGAAACACTTTCTTTGGCGGCGCTACCCGGCATCAGCATTATTATTCCGGCGTACAACGAAGAAACCGTTTTACCCGCAAAAATTGAGAATCTACGTGACCTCGACTTTCCTCGCGAGCGGCTGCAAGTCATTTTCGTCTCCGATGGTTCAGAGGACGGCACCAATCAGATTCTGCAGAATCTGCGGGAAGCAAATTACGACTGCATTCTGCTGAATGAGCGCAAGGGCAAAGCCAACGCCCTGAATCATGCGGTGGAGCGCGCACGCAATGAGATTTTGGTTTTTTGCGACGCTGGAACATTATTCGAGTTGGATGCGATCAAAAAACTGGCGCGCCATTTCTCGGATCCGGAGGTTGGTGCAGTTTGTGGCGCTGTGCGTTATGAGGCTGGCTCCGACGCGCGGCAGACCGAAGGTGCTTACTGGAAATACGAGAGTGCGTTGCGAATGATGGAAGCGCGATTAGGTGCGATCCTCAATGCCAGCGGCTGTATCTATGCGCTGCGGCGCGAGTGTTTTTCACCAATTCCTCTAAGTACAATCCTCGAAGATTTCGTAATTCCGATGCGCGCCCGCAGGCTGGGATTTTCCGTGCTTTACGACCCTGAAGCGGTGGCCGTCGAGTTTCCCGCCAGCACCGTCTCCGGAGAATTCACCCGCCGCGTACGCTTGGCGGTGGGAAGCTTCCGCGCACTCGGAGATCTAGTGCGCGTTCCCTGGCGCGGATTTACGCCCTTTGCCTTGATCTCACACAAGCTGTTGCGATGGCTGGTGCCATTCTTCGCCATCACGTTGTTCACAAGCAATGTTTTGATAATGCGTAGTCCGTCTTATCGCGTAGCTCTAGCGGCGCAGGTTCTCTTTTATTGCTGGGCTGGGCTGGGCTTCTTTTTCTACCAGCACATGCGCCGCGTGCGTTATGGCCTGGTTCCCTACTTTTTATTTGCCATGCACCTGGCGTTTATCGTGGGATTCTTTCGTTGTTTGGTGGGTGCAGACCGGGCGGTTTGGCAAAAAGTCAGTTAGTAATCGAGCGGGATCGATGTTTGCGCTCGCGCATGGATAAAAAATAGATGGCATCGAACACGACAGTCTCGGCTGAAGCACCGGTATCACAGACACAAAATGTCCAGGATGGTCACATTCGACATTTTGAACGGCTGCTGCCAATGCTGCGCTGCTTGCGCTGCAAGGGAGATCTAGGCCTCCATGACAGCGGCATTCAATGTCGAAGTTGTGCCACCATCTTTCCCGTCAGCAATGGCGTGCTGCGCTTCGTGGAAACGCAGGGCTACGCGGAGAATTTTGGGTTTGAATGGGGTAAGTACGCCCGGACTCAACTGGATAACGAGGTCTCAAAGTTATCTGAGCGCCAGTTCATCGAATCCACTGGCTTCAGTCCCGACGAACTGAAAGGCAAGTGGATACTCGATATCGGCTGTGGCATGGGGCGCTTTGCCGAAGTCGCTAGCCGCTGGGGCGCGAATGTTGTGGGCATCGATCTGAGCCTGGCCGCTGACGTTGCCGCCCGGAACCTCCGTGTGCGGGACAACGTTTGGATATGTCAGGTAAGCGTTTTGAACCTGCCATTTCGCGAGCAGAGCTTTGACTACATTTACAGCATTGGCGTCCTGCACCACACGCCTGACTGCGAGCAGTCATTCAAGTGCCTGCCGAAATTGCTCAAGCCGGGTGGAAGTGTCGCCATTTGGCTGTATAGCGCATACATGCGCTGGTACCGCATGAGCGATATTTACCGTAAGTTCACCACCAAGCTTTCATCGAAATCACTGCACGCGCTGTGTGTTGCGGTCGATCCGCTTTATTACGTGCATCGTGGATTGCGCTTCATTCCGGGTATTGGTTCTTTCTTCAGCGGAATGCTCGCCTACGCGGTGCCGATGAACGATAACCCCAAACGCGAGTGGCGCCTTTTAGATACATTCGATTGGTACTCGCCGGTCTATCAGTCCAAGCACACCTATGAAGAAGTGTTCCGCTGGTTTGAAGATTGCGGCCTTGAGGATCTACACGTGCTTTACCGGCCCATCGCGGTTCGAGGCACGAAGCCACTACAGAGCCGAGCCACTTAAGCGGTCCGCGAATTTCAGCCGGAGGGTTCACTAACCAATATGTGCGGCATTGCTGGAATGATGGGCACAGAGCGCGGCTGCCTGGCCGATGCGTCGGTCGTCCGCCGCATGTGCGATGTGATTACCCATCGCGGTCCTGACGACTACGGTTCTTATGTCAACGGCCCAGTCGGGCTGGGCATGCGCCGCCTCAGCATCATTGATCTCTCTACCGGCCACCAGCCAATCGCCAACGAAGACGAGACCATCTGGATCGTTTACAACGGCGAAGTTTATAACTTCGTCGAGCTGCGCGACGAGTTGCGTGCCCGCGGCCATGTTTTCCGCACCAACACCGATACCGAAGCGATTGTCCATCTCTACGAAGAGTTCGGCAGCGACTGCGTCAAGCGCCTGCGCGGCATGTTCGCCTTTGCGATTTATGATTCGCGGGACCGCTCCCTGCTGTTGGCGCGAGATCGCCTGGGCAAGAAGCCGCTGCATTACGCGCTGGACGGCGACTGGCTGGTATTCGGTTCCGAGATCAAGTCGTTACTCGAAGCCGCGCCCGGCTTGGCGGAAATCAATCGCGAAGGCATTCTCAATTATTTTTACTTCGGATATATTCCCGATCCGCAGTCTGCATTTCGCAATATCCACAAACTCCCACCCGGGCACCTGCTGGAATATCGCAACGGGCGTTTCGAGGTAAAGCAATATTGGGACGTTCCCGCCTACGGCACGCGCGAGTCAATCTCGGAAGACGAGTGCCTGGAAGAGCTGGAGCGGCGTTTAGCTGAAGCGGTTCGCATGCGGCTGGTCAGCGATGTGCCCTTGGGCGCGATGCTGAGCGGCGGCGTCGACTCCTCGCTCGTTGTGGGATTGATGGCGAAAGCCACCTCGCGGCCGGTGAAAACTTTCACCATCGGATTCGACCACAACGAATTCGACGAAACTCATTATGCTCGGCAGGTAGCAAACGCTTTTTCCACCGAGCACCACGAACTAATCCTTAAGCCTGACGTTGTAGGCACTCTGGAGAAGCTGACTCCCGGACTCGAAGAGCCTTTCGCGGACTCATCGATCCTGCCAACATATTACGTTTCGCGTTTGGCGCGGGAGCATGTAACTGTCGCTTTATCGGGCGATGGCGGCGATGAGTTGTTTGCCGGATACGATCGCTATACGCGCCTGCTACGCAGAAGCCAGCTGGATCATCTTCCGCAATGGCTAGGCCGCTTGTATCGCGAGCAAGTCTTCCATCGGACGCCGAGTTTTTACGGACGAAGATTCCTCTTCAACATTTCTCTGCCATTACGCGACCGGTACATTGACAGTGTTTCGCACTTTCCAGCGTGGGGTCGCGAGCGTGAACTGTTCAGTAAAGATTTTCTCTCGTGGTCTGATTCCGTGGAATCGCCGCTGAATTTGTTCCGGCGCTACTTTGATGAAGCGCCCGCCAAAGACTTGGTTTCGCGGTTGCTGTATCTCGATACCAAGACTTATCTGCCGTTCGATATTCTGACGAAAGTTGATCGCATGAGCATGGCGACTTCGCTCGAAGTAAGGGTGCCGATGCTCGATCACATTTTCCTGGAGTGGGTGACGAGCCTGCCCGTGTCCTTCAAGCTGCGCAGCATGAATGGAAAATACATTCTGAAGAAGCTTGCAGAACGCGTTGGCGTTCCGTCTGAGGTGCTGCATCGTCCGAAGCGCGGGTTTGCCATGCCGCTGGTGCACTGGATGCGCCAGGAACTCAAACGTGACCTGGTAGAGATTCTGCTCGAACCGCGTACGCTCGAACGAGGATATTATTCAAAGACGGCGCTTCGACGACTGGTCGAAGAGCATACCAGCGGCCGCCGCGACCGTTCGCACGAACTCTGGCTGCTGCTGATGCTCGAATTGTGGCATCGCAATTTTCTCGAGGCACGTGCCGGAACCCAACTGCAGTCCACCGCAATTTCAGTACTCAGCGCCACCTGACATGCAGACCGTTTCTCTATCCGTGTCCGATTCTCACGACAGTCAAGAAGTTCCCCCGGCGGCATCCGGCGATCGCAGGCGCGTCTTCTTCCTGGTCGATTCGCTGGAAATCGGGGGCACGGAAACGCAAGCCGTCGAATTGGCTCTGCGGCTCGATCCTGCCCGTTACGCCGTGACCCTGGGATGCCTACGAATGAGTGGGCCGCTGCTGGCGAAACTGGATGGCTCAACCGTTTCAGTGATGGAGTGGAATGCGGGTGGAGGCGTGAACTCGCCGCGCGGCATTTATCAGATTCTTCGCGTGGCCCGGTTTCTGCGCCGCGCGCGTTTTGATATCGTCCACGCCCACGATCTCTGGTCGAACCTGCTGGCAATTCCATCCGCGCGACTGGCGCGTGTGCCGGTGATTATTTCCAGCCGGAGAGACCTGGGCCATCTGGCCTGGTACACGCCGCGGCGGCGGAAATTCCTCCGCCACCTGCAATCGCTTTCCACCGCGGTACTGGTCAATTCCGGCCAGATTAGCGAGCAGTTGGTTCGCGAAGATGGATTCCGTCCGGAGTTCATTCGCATTGTTCACAACGGCATTGACCTTGACCGCTTCAGCCGTCTGGTCCCGGAACGCGAGCGGATTTTCCCCGGGCTGCAAAATTACAAATTGATCGTGTGTACCGGGAACATGCATAGTGATGTAAAAGGTCACCTCACTTTAATTGACGCGGCGCGAAGCATTTGCTCCAGGTCTCCCCAAGTCAAATTCCTATTGATTGGCGATGGCAAGAAGAGGACCGAGTTTGAAGCAAGAGTCTCACACTTTGGGCTTCAGTCTAATTTTTTGTTTCTGGGTTCGCGACAGAATGTTTCAGAAATACTGGCTTGCTGCGACATAGCGGTCCTACCGTCACAGGCAGAAGGTTTTTCTAACGCCCTGTTGGAATACATGGGAACCGGTTTACCAACCGTCGCGACAGATGTTGGCGGGAACCCTGAGGTCATAGAAAATCGCGTCGATGGTCTTTTGGTGAAACCGAATGACCCGGCGGCTCTGGCCGACGCGATTTCGTCCCTGCTGGAGAATCCGCATTTCGCGTCTCAGCTGGGGGCGGCGGGAAGGGACCGAGTTCGCCGCCACTTCGATTTTGCCCAGCTGATCTCTACTATGGACGCTTTATACACTGAATTGTTGCAGGCACGCCGTTCGATCGCTAAGAAGACGATGCAATGACGTGTCTGATCAGCTGCGAGCTTCCAGGTTATGCCTTTCCCCTTTGTGAAAGCGAAAGAACTCACGCCAACGTCGGGTGACGAAACCACTGAAGTGACGAAGTCCCAATTCCCTTGTAAAGGCTTCAGCCGGCTGACGCCGGATGCGCGCACGGATCCATCCCCCCAAATCACTTAAGGCTTGTCGATAAAAATGGGCGGGCACCCCGAACAACTTGCCCAACTTCGATCGCTCTACTTCTTCGGAGTGCAGAGCGGCATAAAAGCGGCCGTGGCTCGCATGCCATCTCCGGTGATACCGCTTTTCCATTCGGTCAGGTTCGATCTCAGCGGTGACAAACAGCTCGGGTAAATAGAGGCCTTTGCCCCCTACCCGCCACAACCGCAACAGAAATTCGTGGTCTTCAAGCGAGCCGATTCCGTCCTTTACTCGCTGGAAATCAGTCTTAAACAACCCAACCTTTTCAAAAGCCCGCCGCCGGAACGCGAAATTGGCTCCGATCAGGCAGAGCTGCCTTCCTGAGTCCACATAAAACGGCTGATCGCCGTAGTCGAGTAAGGCCAGAGGCGACCAGTTCGCCTTGGTCAGCCATGCCGGAGGATCTGTGGGCCATCGCGGGACCACCCTGCCACCCAGGAAATCAATATCGGGATTTGCCTCAAAGCCCCTCTTGATGCGCCAAACCCAGTCCGCTGCCACACAAACGTCGTCGTCGGTGAACGCGATAATTGCTGCCTTCCCCGCTGCAATTCCGGTATTGCGTCCATAGGACAGCCCCTGCTTCGGCTCGAAGAAATATCTCACTTTCTCTGGATTTTGCGCTGCTAATGCATCGACCAGAGGACGAGTCTGGTCAGTGGAATTGTTGTCCACCACGAGGATTTCGTAGGCCACATTGGCTGGCGTTTGAGACACGAGCGCCCGCAAGGCCGCCTTCAGCAACCCGCATCGGTTATAGGTGCTAATAACTATTGAAACGTCCATTTAGACCTGGATGTGTTCACCGTCACCGCTCCCAAAAGGGGGCTGGTGGCAATTATTTTTTTGTAAAACACGCTCGTTGCTCTTGCCTGACCGGGTAAGCCCCGTTTAGCATGTTGCGCAATCCTACACCGCCCGATTTGCTCTGGCCCAAAGGCAATTCGGTATCTGAACGGGTGAGGATGCGCTTCGTATTTTCGTCTAGCCCAGTAGCCAAAAACCCAGATGTACCGTAGTGATCTATACACTCCTGGGCTGCTCCTCGCACACTGTGTATACAAGATTGGCTCGGTGACGTTGGCTAGCGGACAAGAATTGCAGGCCTGCGCACACGCCATATCCTCACATCTGTAGCTGGAGATCAAAAATGGCGATCCGCCAAGAGCGTTCTTTCCCTACATTTCTGCTTGCCGTGTTTGTTGCGGTTTGCATTGTCATGCCTGCCACTTCGGCGCATGCCGCTAATACAAACGTGGTGCTGTATGCATCGAAAGCCCCGGTACGCGCTGGGTCGTGGGTAGTAGTCTCCGATTCATCAGCCGCCGGCGGATCTGCAATTACGACTCGGGTGTCTACAACTAAAGTTCCCGCGCCGCTAGCTTCGCCGGCAAATTATTTCCAAATGACATTCCCGGCAAATGGAGGCCAATCGTATCACTTGTGGATTCGCGGCAAGGCTGCCAACAATTCTTATACCCACGACTCGGCATATATTCAATTCTCTGACAGCGTGACCAGCTCCGGAGCCGCGACTGATCGCATCGGAACCGCTTCCGCGGCAGCGGTTGTTCTGCAAGGCTGCACCGGCAATCCCGAGCAGGGATGGGGCTGGGAGGACAACGGATGGTGCGGAACCGGAACCAATGTCCGCTTCAAATCGACCGGCACGCACACGATTCGAGTGCAGTTGCGCGAATCTGGTTTCGAAATTGACCAGATCGTACTTTCTCCGCAGGCTTATTTGACTGCGGCCCCGGGCTCGCGGACCAGCAATAATACGATTCTTGCCGCCAACCTGCCGGCTTTGAGTGGTTCGACACCGACCGTCAGCATGGATTTGAGCCCGTCCTCCGGATCGGTGCCTTTGAATGTCGATTTCACGGCGAATGTTTCGGGAACAACCGCTTCGAAGTATAGCTGGAACTTCGGCGATGGGACGACCTCCACCGCGACTCTGCCTTCTCACACTTACAAGGCCGCCGGAAATTACACCGCCAAAGTCACGGTCTCGGACACCGATGGTAGCACCGCTAGTTCCTCCGCTGTCGTTGCAGTCGCTGGAACTGCGAGCGAACGCAAGCTGCGAGTGGTGCAAGCGAATATTGCTTACGGAGGCCACGGCACCGATAACATTATTAACCTGAACCGTACCGCCGACTGGCTGGTGAAATTGAATCCGGATGTAGCTTCCCTGGTTGAAGCCATCGGTGGCTACAACGATCCCACACTCATTACCAGCTTAATGAAGCAGAAAACTGGCCTCACCTGGTACAGCTATTACGTGGCGAAATATCCCGGTTGCCCTGAGGGAGTGATGGTCCTGTCAAAGTGGCCCATCGTCAGCTCAGCTTCTCTTTATATGAGTTACCAGATGCCTGTCGCGGAAGCCACGATCAACGTAAATGGTAAGCTGATCAGCTTCTTTTCGACCCATTTTCAATGGCCGGAAAACGCCAGCGCGCAGCGGCAGGTAGAGGCGAACCAACTTGTGGCCTTTGCTTCGAAATTTGCCGAGCCGCGCATCATCGCTGGGGACTTAAATGCACAGGTGTACACCACAGAAGTCGCCACCATTTTGCAGCAGTACTACGGAGCGTGGGACGAGGCGGTTAGTAAGGGAGTTGCGACCGCGTACCCTGATAATCCAGCCAGTTCTACGACCCGCTCGCGTAGGAGCCGAATCGATCATATATTCTATGCTAAGGCTGCGACCGGCGTTTCGGTGGCTGGGGCGGAAATACCTGATCAGCGCGCTCCGGGTACCGCGGTCAAGGTAACGGTCAAGATCGGCACTTCTGACGACAAGGGAGTCCGGCCGTCAGACCACAACTTCATCGAAAGCACGTTGAGCATCGATTAACCCCCCACGCCAACAAGAACAAAAGGCAACCGCTATTTGCGGTTGCCTTTTGTTCTTGATCCGAACCCGATTGCATCACTGGTAAGTGAAGATCAGGGTGCCGCTGCTTTGACCATTGGGGTTCACAACAGCGACCGGCGAGGTACCTGCTGCATTTGCCGGCACC
>JBOGLH010000035.1:0-14255 GCA_050746025.1 Terriglobales bacterium
TGCAGGCGGCCCGGCAAAGCATCTGATACATTGATCTTTTCCAAGCTGATGTACTTTCTCAGCCGCCGTAGTGCGCTCCGGCTCCTCGCTCTTCCAACCGCTCACCTGTTTGCGCGACAGGTTTCGCTGGGCCCGAATCAAGGCATGGCGACACGCGGTATGAAAGCGGCTCCTCGCGGGAAACCATCCGGGCTCCCCTTCCACGCCCGGTTTACAGACATTGCAACCCCCGCCCGATTAGAAGCAATTACCATCTCCGGCCATCGCGATCGCGCCGACTATGTCATTGAAGCGATGAGCTGTGGCTGCGCTTTCTTCGATTACGATAATGACGGCTGGCTGGACGTGCTCGTGCTGACGGGCTCGCGGTCGGGAGATCCGCCTGCCGATGCCTCGAACCGGCTTTATAAAAACAATCGCGACGGCACGTTTACCGACGTGACCGCGAAGGCCGGGGTCGGCGGCGCAGGGTATGGGCAAGGAGTCGCGGCCGGAGACTACGACGGGGACGGATTCCCGGATCTGTACGTCACTGGTTATGGCCGCAGCGTTCTGTACCACAACAATGGGGATGGAACATTCACGGACGTGACGGAGAAGGCCGGGTTGTCGGCTCCGGGATGGGCAGCCAGTGCGGCGTGGTTTGACTATGACAATGATGGGAGACTCGATCTCTTCGTCTGCCATTACGTTGACTTTGACCAGCTCAAACACCATCGCTGCTCTGCTCCCAAGGTGCCCGGTCTCCCAGATCAGGCCGCATACTGCAACCCGAGAAGTTATGGAGCTACGCAGAGCTGGCTTTTTCGCAATAACGGAGATGGCACGTTCGCTGATGTTAGCCAGTCCAGCGGGATAGCGGAGCACCGCGGAAAAGCTCTGGGCGTGGTTGCGACCGACATCAATAATGACGGACGATTGGACTTGTTTGTCGCGAACGACACAGTCGCAGACTTTCTTTTTGTCAATCGCGGAAACGGCCATTTCGAGGACATTGCGGAACAGGCGGGTGTTGCCTACAGTGCCGAAGGTCGCCCGCGCGGCGGCATGGGAGTTGATTCTGCCGACTACAACCAGGACGGCTGGATGGATCTGTTCGTCACTAATCTCGATCGAGAGATGTTTTCCATGTACCAGAACCACCACGATGAGACCTTTGAAGATGATGCACCCCGCAACGGAGTCGGAGCAGCCACCAAACTGATGAGCGGGTGGGGCCTCAAATTTTTCGACTACGACAACGACGGCAATCTCGATCTTTTTCTGGTCAATGGAGAACCCGACGACCAGGTAGGGCGGGTTGACCCAAGAATTTCATACCGCGAGCCCCTCATGCTTTTTAAGAATACGGGTGCCGGATTGAAAGACATCAGCCGTGACGCTGGCCCAATCTTTACGCGTCAGATGGCAGCTCGAGGGCTGGCCCTGGGAGACTTCGACAACGATGGCGCTGTCGATGTGCTGATCTCCAATAACAACGAACCGCCGGTGCTCCTGCGGAATAATGCCGGTCGCCAGAATCACTGGCTCGGGCTGAGACTAATAGGGAAAAAAGCCAATATCGACGCCATCGGCGCCCGCGTCAGCTACCAGTCTGGCGATCTGAAGGGAAGCCGGATGAAGGTAGGCGGCGGGAGCTATCTATCTTCTCATGACCCGCGCATGGTGCTCGGACTCGGCAAACGCACGAAAATCGACTGGCTTGAAATCACATGGCCTCAACCGAGCGGCCTGAAACAGCGCTTCACGGGTCTTCCCCTGGATCGTTACATCACTATTCGTGAAGGCGAAACGAAGTGGGAGTAACTCGGTGATGGGAGAGAATGCTTGCGCTGGGAGCAAAAAAGAAGGAGCCGGGATTTCCGGCTCCTTGTGAATTGCTCTACTTCCGCAGCTACCTAGAAGGTAAACTTCAACCCCAAGCGGATGTTGCGCGCCAGTTGGAAGTAATACGGCTTCCCGTAGGCGCTATTGACAGCTAGCGACCGACCGGTGGCTTTCCGATTATTAAATTGAGCCTGCACGTCGTACGGGCGCTCCGCAGCAGCATAGAAGAGATTACCGTCAGCGATGAAGCATTGTTGCGCTGTCGGAGGACCGAAACTGCAAGCCTGTCCAGCTGGCGGGTTCTGATTCAGGGTTATGTATTGACCCGTCGAATCCAAAGACGTAAGGTCCGTGTTAAAGGCGGTCACTGATCTCTGGTTCAACAAGTTCATGGCATCGGCGCTGAAGCTCAGCATCTTCGACTCAGTAATCTTGAAGTTCTGAGTAAGACTGAAGTCGGTCTGCGTGTACCACGGAGTGCGACGCGTGCGCGGCGCGCTGAGCGTAACGAAGCCGGTTGTCGGATCCTGAGAGGCATCAACCCACTTTCCGCGATCCCAGGCTTGAACGGCCCAAGCGCCGCCACTGTTCGCTCCCGTATCCAGGTAGCTGGTCATAGGCGTCCCGCTATACAGATACTGGAATACACCGAAGTTAGTGGAGAACTTCCTGAGCCAACTCACTTCGTAGTAGCCATAGCCCTTGAACGTGTTGGGACGGTCGGTAGGTAGCAATCCGCTCGATGATCCGCCAAACGAGTTGTATTGGAAGTACGGCTCGTCAAAGGCGCGACTGTTATTTGGTGAACTGCGTCCGCCTTGCTGTCCGTCAGAGATATCGGA
Source organism: Terriglobales bacterium (assembly GCA_050746025.1). Lineage (GTDB taxonomy): Bacteria > Acidobacteriota > Terriglobia > Terriglobales > Acidobacteriaceae > Gp1-AA145. The sequence continues at coordinate 2,670 of JBOGLH010000035.1, forward strand.
GGTAGTAAGGCCGGTGTAGTTACCACGAAGCTTGCTGTAGGTGTAGGAGACCATGCCCGCAAAATGCGCACGGGGCATAGTGGTCAGTCGAAATTCCACGCCGTCATAACTGCGCGCAGCAGGAATCATACGTTGAATGGGGCAAGTCGCGCCCGAGCACGCCGGTTGCGGCAAACCCGCGGATGGAGGATATAGGAAGTTATAGAAACTGTTGAACGTGCTTTCGGTCCCCAGACCAGGATTGCCGATGACAAATGTCTCACCGTTGCTATAGATCGATGAGTCTTCTATAGCGGTATCGAGACGGCGGCGGTCATAGCGAGCTTCTAATGCCAAACTCTTTGAAAGTTGGTAGTCAGCGCCGGCAACGCTTTCATGCTGGTGGTACGGCTTGAGGCCAGGTACCACGCCGGTTGAAGTAAGCTGGCAAGTGGAGCATGTGGTCGGAAATGTGCGGAAGTTCTGGTTTTCGATGAAGGTCAACCCCGCCGGTGTGGCGCCACCGGCCCAATTCGCTCCATGCGTATTATCCGACGGTGAAGAACCAACGCAGTAGCGGCCGTTGACTATCGCAGGCACGATGGTGTTGAGAGCCGACGAATCCAGGGCATATGTGCAGTCATTCCAGTACTGGCCACCGAATGAGCTGATCGCCACATTGAGTTTCATGATGTCGTAGAACTTACCGTAGTCTCCGAACAGCTTGAGCCTGCCATCTCGGAACACGTCCCAAGCAATACCAACACGGGGAGCCACTTTGTCACCCCAACTGAAACTGATGGGGTTGCTGGTGAGCCCCGCCGTAGTGCTAGCCGGCAGGTATTCTTTATCGAACCGCACGCCATAGTTAATGGTTACGCCATGTCCGATGGTCCACGAGTCTTGTGCAAACAGGCCGTGGTTGAAGCTGGTAACGTCTCCTCCAGTTCCGAAGTCACTGACTGTAAGGTAGCCGTACAAGCCTGCGCATTTGGTCGGGGCCTGCGAGGTTGTGGCACAATTCGCAATGCCGGTCGGAGTTGCAGGGGCGTAGTTAGCATCCGCGGCAGAGCCAACAAAAAGCTGCACATCGGGTTCGCTGTAAGTCTGGCTGATGTCATTTTTCAACCGATTCAACTGATACCCGAACTTGAAGTTGTGGGTACCCCGCCAGCCGCTCTTGAAGAACGCCAGATCCTGATCGAACTGGATCGCGCTGTTCCTGTTTTGCTTGGTATAGAACGCGTTATAAGGATCGTTGAAGTGGCCTAACGACTGCTGGTATACCGTCGGCAAGGCAGCGCCGGTATTATCGGTGTTGCCAGTACCGTTGGTCTCCCACTGGTAGAGTGTGCCCGAAGTGGGATACCCGAAATCGTGATAGTTCTCAAAATAGTAGCCGTAGCGCGTGGTAGCTACAATGTGCGGGGTCAAGGTAATGTCCGCGCCGAAGTTGAGGGTCTGGTTGGGTGCCGTATAGCCAACGCTGTGCGTGAATGCCGAAGGAGCGTTCTGTGAATCTAGGTTGAATAGTCCCGTCGTCGAATCGCCGTGAGGCAGATTATTGCCGGTTTCGCGCTGGTACTGATAGAGCCACGACCCGAAAACGCGAACCTTCTGCGTGACAACCGCATCCACGCGGGCGGTTGTGTAGTAGGTTTGCTGATTGCGGCTGAAAGGTAATCTGGCGCCGCCTACAGGGACACCAGGCAGACCGCAGGCCGGCAGTCCCTGCGCTATACACCCGCCGCTGTCAGCTGGGTAGGTGACAAACCGTTCCTGGTTGGTCCACTCCGGATTGAATCCCACGAAAGCGAAGATCCGGTCTTTCATAATTGGCCCGCCCAAGGTGAAGCCGGGGAACAGGTCGCTGTTGTGGTATCGCTGAGGCTGGTAGAGCTGCGTAGCGGCGTCAATGAATCCGTTCGTGGTGTTGATTCCGGTGCCGTTTGGCAACGGGCCGCCAGGAGCCGAAACGTTCGTGCTCGGATCGTACCGATGGTATTCTTGCGGGCTGCCATCCAAGGCGTTGTTCTCAAACTGCGAGAAAACCGATCCGTGATAAGAGTTGGTGCCCTTCCTCATAATTACATTCACAACTCCGCCAAGAGCGCCACCGTGCTCGGCTTCAATCCCCGAGCTCTTGATCTGCACTTCCTGAATGAAGTCGAATGGAACGTTGGTATGCGAATAGCCGCCAATCAGGTTAGCGGTTTCCTGACCTTCTACGAGGTAAGAGTTCTCCGCGTCTGACGCACCGGCGACCGAGAAGCCGTACGACTGCCCGTTGGTGCCACTTCCCGGAGGTGCGCCACCGGTTCCAGGGGTTGATTGACCAAGGTTATTCCCCATCAAGGGTTCATTGCGGGCGGAAGGAGCAAACTGAATCACCGACTGAAACGACCGTCCGTGCGGAACGTCGTTAATAACGTCCTCAGTAACATTGGTCATGGTGTGATTGGTGGTAACGTCGATCGCGGTCGATTCCCCGCTCACCTCTACTACGGTCGACGTTTTGCCTACCTGGAGGGCAACATCAACCGAAGGAAGGTGGCCCACTTCAAGAATCAACCCTCCGTTCTTCCAAGTCGCAAATCCCTCGGCTGTTACGGTAACGGCGTAAGCGCCCGGGGGAAGATTAGCAAATCGGTAATAGCCGTTGCCGTCCGTCTTGGTGCTCTTTTCTCCCACCAAGGTGTTACCGGTAACCACCACCTGCGCACCGCCAACAACGGCACCAGAGGTGTCCTTGACAGTGCCCTGCAGACCAGCAGTGGTTTCCTGCGCGAATACTGCGGCAGCAAACAGAAATAGCGCGCACACGTGCAGAGCGACAAACCTGAAAGTGGACAGCTTACGATTCATGCGGTGTCTCCTAAGCAGAAATAAATCTTGATTTTTGTACATTTCTGAGAAATGGCAGTTTTGATGAACTGCTTACAATTGCAACTCTAAGACCAAAAAGCTGCTTAAATCTAAGTAATTGGATTAAAGGGATTTACGTCGACAAAGGGCCGATGCCCACCGACGTGTATCTTCCAAAAACGGGAGTGGCGCGGGAAGGCCTATATGAAATCCGGTATATCGTCGGTGAAAAGACCTTAAGTCTTGACCAAGTAACTGGTTCAGAGGGGGAAACACCTAATCGCAAAGGGATTAAGTCTCCAGTCCCGCGGAAAGATCGTATGCTTTACCCTACCCGCTTCACGATTGGGGTATTCATTTTGTATTTGCGCTCAGCGATATTTCCGGTGGGATCCTTCACTCGCAATACAAACGTCGGCAGGTCGCCTTCTTTACCGAAGTCTTCGTGGGAAACGGTGACGGGAAGAACGCCATTGAGGTTGCGCTCGCGGTAGGCAGTCTCGTAGCGATGACGCTTCACGTTCCAGGTGAAGACACGGGCCTGGTTGAAGTCGAAGGGTTGGCCGTCTTTGGCTTCGGTCAGCACCATTAAGTATTGCGGAACTTTTTTGTCGCCGTCACTCACTTCATTAAGAATAAAGCAGCCGATAATGCGTTGACCTTCGGCATACTGGGCGACGTCGAGTGGGACATCGAGGTCGATCATGCGGTCGAGCACCCATCCCACATGCCCTTGCTGGTCGCGGACCAGCCACCAGTCTTCCATGGGCTTGATTTGTTTCGCGCCAGGCGGCAGTGTCATCGCAGCTCCGGGCAGATTCTTCTCCACCGTCGCACGCTTGAGCACAGCAACCTTTGCGCCTTGCGCCAATTGATAAAGGTGTTCGGTGTCGCGGCCGGGCTCGATGTGCAGATTGGTATCGTTGCGCGTAGTGGCAATGCCGTCGACCGGCGAGTCTTTCTCCTGCTGCTGCATTTTCTGGAAACCGTCGAATACCTGATGAGTGACCAGATAACGTTGTTCGACCCAGCCTTCCTGCCCACTGGCAGTACGTATTTTCGAAAAGCGCTTTTCGCGATCGAGCACGTCAACGCGGTCGCCGTTTTTGGCGGTACCGACCTTGTTATAAACCTGAGACAGCTGGTCGCGCAGAATCACCTGCGGAGCGGATACGTAATCAACCTCAAGCACCCGGTGACCGCCACGATCGCAGCTGCTAAGCAACGCCGTGCCAGCGAGGGCCACGATTAGACTTTTGCGGGACAGTTTCACGGATAAGAACCAATCATAACGCAGCAATAAGGATGTGGCAGTTACAAACCGATGTCATTGCCCCTCGGTGTTCCGCAAGTGCCAATTACAGGATTCGCTCGTGGGTGTATCCGCTGGCACTCAGTGCGGAAAGGAGCTCTGCGATGTGGTCGGGGCCGCGGGTTTCCATAGTAATGTCGATTGCGGTGTCGCCAAGATTCACGCCGTAATAAGCGCGGTCGTAGGCAGTTTCGACAATGTTGGCCCGGTGCTGCGCCAGAATCCCAGTGAGCCGATGTAGGGCGCCAGGATAATCAGGTAGGTGTACCCTAAGGCGCACCAGTCGCCCGTCTTTTACCAGGCCGCGCTCCATGATTCGCGAAAGCAGGCTGACGTCAATGTTTCCGCCGCAAACCAGCACCGCAACTTTTTTCCCGCTGAGCGGCGTCTTGCGGTTGATCAGCGCCGCAATCGCTGCCGCGCCGGCGCCTTCGGCTAAAGTCTTTTCGCGCTCGAGCAAAAGCAAAATCGCGTTGGCAATTTCTTCTTCGTCTACGGTGACAATATCGTCGACATATTGCTGAATCAGCGGCAGGGTCTTCTCTCCCGCGCGCCGGACGGCAATTCCGTCAGCGATGGTGGCAGCCGGACTCAGCGTCACCGGGTGGCCTTCCGCGATTGCGACCTTCATCGACGGTAAACGCGCGGGCTGAACGCCTATTACGAGCACCTTTGGGCTGGCTTCTTTGATGGCGCATGCTACGCCCGAGATCAGTCCGCCTCCTCCAATCGGTGCGATGACAGCCTCGATGTCGGGGACTTGCTGCAGAATCTCCAAACCCATCGTGCCCTGCCCGGCGATGACCACTTCATCGTCGAAGGGGTGGACAAAGGTCATGCCGAACTGCTGGCTGCGACGCACCGCCTCTTCGCAGGCTTCGTCATAATTTGCGCCGTGCAGAATGACCTCCGCGCCATAACTTTTCGTGGCGGAAACCTTGATCAACGGCGTGGTAAGGGGCATGCAGATCTGGGCGCGGATTCCGTGGCGGCCAGCGTGATAAGCGACGCCTTGCGCATGATTTCCCGCCGAAGCGGCAATTACGCCTCGCGAACGCTCGTCGGCAGTCAGGGTCAGGAGTTTGTTAAGCGCGCCCCGTTCTTTGAACGCGCCCGTGCGCTGCAGGTTATCCAGCTTCAGGTAAACCGAATTGCCCGTGAGTTGAGAAAAATATTCCGATCGCGCGCAGGGCGATAAGTAAATCGAATCGCGGATGCGATCCATGGCAGTGCGAATCTCGGCGAGTGAGACCACAGGGGCCGCGCCCCTGGCTGACTTGCTTGGCATGAGGATCGGTTTGGACATGGTGACAGTGTTCTATGGCCGCCGCGCGGGTTGCTCTGCATGCTGGCGTAAGAGCCTTTAACCGCAGGGTTCGCAGAGACAGCGCAGAGATCGCAAGAAAACAATTGTAAACTCGTCACGCGATCTGCTCAAAAGCAAAGGCTTTTCTCTGCGAGCTTTGCGGATTTTCTCAGCTTTCTCTGCGGTTAAAAGGTTTCGGGGGGCTCAACCATCACGCCGAGACCAGATCGCGCCGGACTCGTGGCTTCGCAACCAGCTTTGCGGTCTGCTTACTTAAATAAACGTTCACCGATGCCGCGGCGTTTCTGCCCTCGGCGATTGCCCACACCACCAGTGACTGTCCACGGCGCATGTCTCCTGCCGCGAACACGCCTGCGACTGAAGACATATAATCCGCGGCAGTTTCTACGTTGCCACGTGCATCAAGTTTTACGCCCAATTGGTCGATCATGCCGCTGCGAATCGGGCCGGTGAATCCCATAGCCAGTAGAATCAGGTCGGCGTCGATCACAAACTCGCTGTGGGTAATCGGCTCAAATTTCGGTGGCGGCCCTACTTGAATTCCATGAAGGTGGGTCAGGTTTCCATCCGCGTCGCCGGTTAACTTGGTGGTTGCGATGCTCCATGCGCGAGTCCCGCCCTCTTCGTGCGCACCCTCGACCCGCAACTGCATCGGCCACAGCGGCCACGGGGTCAACGGCGAGCGATCAGCTGGCGGCATCGGCATGATCTCGAATTGATGGACAGAATCCGCCTTCTGGCGATGCACCGTGCCCAGGCAATCCGCGCCTGTGTCTCCGCCACCAATAATAATGACGCGCTTGCCGGTGGCGAGAATGTCCTGCGCAGCATCGAGCGGGTCACCATAGCAGCGCTTGTTGGCCTGCGGGAGGAAATCCATCGCGAAATGAACGCCCTTCAATTCCCTGCCAGGAACATTGAGGTCGCGAGGCACCTCCGCGCCCCCGGCAAGCAGGATGGCGTCGAACTCGCGCTGCAAATCGTCAACCGGCACAGAATGGCCGACGTGCGCATTGGTCACAAACTTCACGCCCTCGGCTTCCATCTGTTCAAGCCGTCGATCGACGATGCGCTTCTCCATCTTGAATTCAGGGATTCCGTAACGGAGAAGCCCGCCGATGCGATCAGCTTTCTCATAGATCGTGACCCAGTGTCCGGCGCGATTGAGCTGTTGCGCTGCTGCCAGCCCTGCGGGACCGGAACCGACAATCGCCACTTTTTTTCCAGTGCGGAACTTAGGCGGCTCCGGACGAATCAGCCCTTCTTCGAAACCGCGTTCCACAATACTTTTCTCGATTTGCTTGATGGTGACCGCGGGCTCATTGATGCCGAGCACGCATGCCGCCTCACACGGGGCCGGGCAAATTCTTCCGGTGAACTCCGGGAAATTATTCGTCGAGTGAAGCTGGCGCACCGCCTGTTTCCAGTGGCCGCGATACACCAGGTCGTTCCAGTCAGGAATAAGGTTGTTCACCGGACACCCGGTATGGCAGAAAGGCACGCCGCAATCCATGCAACGCGCGCCCTGAGTGCGTAATTTTTCTTCAGGAAAATCCTGGTAGATTTCGAACCAATCGTTAACTCGTTCCGTAACCGGACGCCGTATAGCGGTCTCGCGCGAGTGCTCCATGAACCCGGAAGCTTTACCCATGCAGCGCCTCCGCCAATTCCGGCACCGGGACCGGCTGTCCCGGGATATATTGCTGGCGGCTGCGAGTCACGCCCAGCACGCGTTTGAACTCGTGCGGAAAAATTTTGATGAAGCGCGGCGACATCTCCGCCCAGTTGTCGAGAATGTTTTTCGCGCGCTTGCTTCCGGTGAGTTCATAGTGCCGCTTGATAAGGCCGCGAACTAAACGTACATCACGCGGTTCGATTAAAGGTTCCAGATCAACCGACGCCAGGTTGCAACGCTTCTCCGTGAAGTCACCGCGCTCGTCGCAGACGTAGGCAATACCTCCACTCATTCCAGCAGCGAAATTTCTTCCGCAGGAGCCCAGCGCAATCACCAGGCCGTTGGTCATGTACTCGCAACCGTGATCGCCGACACCTTCGACCACCGCCGTAGCGCCCGAGTTGCGCACGGCAAAGCGCTCACCCGCAACTCCACTGAAAAATGCTTCGCCGCTGGTTGCGCCGTAGAGCACGACGTTGCCGATCAAAATATTTTCTTCCGCCGCGAACTTCGAATTTCTCGGTGCATGCACGATGAGGCGTCCGCCGGAAAGGCCTTTGCCGACGTAGTCGTTGGCGTCACCTTCGAGCGTCATGGTCACGCCCTTCGCCAGGAATGCGCCGAAGCTTTGTCCCGCCGAGCCTTCGAAATTAATGCGAATGGTATCGTCGGGCAGGCCTTCTGATCCGTAACGCCGCGCGATTTCGCCGCTGAGCATGGCGCCGACTGTGCGGTGCACGTTGCGAATCGAAAAGCTCATTTCAACTGGCGAGCGGTTTTCAAGCGCCTCTTTCGATCCCGCAATCAGTTCGTGATCGAGAGCCTTCTCGATCCCGTGGTCTTGCGGCTGCACGCAGTGGCGGGCAACGCGGCCGGGCAGCGGCGGATTGTAAAGGATCGCCGAAAGATCGACGCCACGGGCCTTCCAATGATCGACCGCGGGCTGCGTATCGAGCATCTCAACGCGTCCGACCATTTCGTCGACCTTGCGGAAGCCCAACTCCGCCATGTATTGCCGCACCTGCTCGGCAATAAAGAAGAAGAAGTTGATTACATGCTCGGGTTGTCCAGCGAATTTTTTGCGTAGCGATGGGTCCTGAGTTGCGATTCCCACCGAACACGTGTTCAGGTGGCACTTCCGCAACATGATGCAACCCATTGCAACCAGAGGCGCGGTGGCAAATCCAAATTCTTCGGCGCCCAGCAAAGCCGCAATCACTACGTCGCGGCCAGTTTGCAGCTTGCCGTCTGTCTGCACTCGAATGCGGCTGCGGAGATCGTTCATTAACAAGACCTGTTGGGTCTCAGCCAAGCCAAGCTCCCACGGAACTCCCGCATGTTTGATCGAACTGAGGGGAGAAGCTCCCGTGCCACCGCTGTCGCCAGAGATAAGAACCACATCCGCGTGTGCTTTCGCCACTCCTGCGGCAACGGTGCCGACGCCGATCTCTGAGACTAACTTGACCGAAATCCGCGCTTGGGGGTTCGTATTCTTCAGGTCATAGATCAGCTGCGCCAGATCTTCGATCGAATAAATGTCGTGGTGCGGCGGCGGAGAAATCAGTCCAACCCCGGGGATCGAATGGCGCAATCGGGCGATGACATCGTCAACTTTGTGACCGGGGAGTTGGCCGCCCTCACCAGGTTTAGCGCCTTGGGCCATTTTTATCTGTAACTCTTCCGCATTCACCAGGTAGTTCGCAGTCACGCCGAAACGGGCCGACGCGACTTGCTTGATCGCGCTGCGCCGCCAATCGCCGTTCGCATCCTTGTTATATCGTTGCTCGTCTTCCCCGCCTTCGCCGGTATTCGACTTGCCGCCGATCCGGTTCATGGCGATCGCCAGCGTCTCGTGCGCTTCCTTGCTGATGGAGCCGAACGACATTGCGCCAGTGGTGAACCGCTTGACAATTTCTTTCGCCGTCTCGACCTGGTCGAGCGCAACCGGTTTGCGCGCTTTCTTGATTTTCATCAAGCTTCGCAGGGTCGCGAGATTGCGGCTCTGGGCATCGATCAATGCAGCATATTCTTCGAAGCTCTTGAAGTTCTCCTCACGCACGCTGTGTTGCAGCTTGCTGATCGTCTCGGGATTTAACAGGTGATATTCGCCGTTCACCCGGAAGTGATAACTTCCGCCGACCGCTAGTTCAACGTCGGCGTCAGTAACTGTGCGAAATGCGAATTCATGCTTTAACCGCGCCTCTCGCGCCAGCACATCCAGTCCAACCCCGCCAATTCGCGAAGTTGTACCGGCAAAATATGCGTTGACCAGGTCTTCGTTTAATCCGATTGCCTCGAAGACCTGCGCGCCGCGATAGCTCTGCAGGGTGGAGATGCCCATCTTCGAAAACGTTTTAAGCAATCCTTTATTGATCGCCTTGATGAAGTGTTTGACGGCTACGTCGGGAGTCATGCCCGGGAGATAGCCTCCGCCAGCAACGTCCTCCAAAGTTTCGAGCGCAAGGTAAGGATTGATCGCGCTAGCGCCGTAGCCGATCAACAATGCAAAGTGCATTACCTCGCGCGGCTCGCCGGATTCGATAATCAACGCGACCTGGGTGCGAGTCTCTTCGCGAACCAGAAGATTGTGGACCGCGGCCAGGGCGAGCAGGCTGGGAATTGGGGCGTAGTCTTTGTCCACACCGCGGTCGGACAAGATCAGCAAGGTGTAACCGGATTTCACGGCCAGCGAAGCCCGGCGCGAAATCTCATCCAGGGCCGATCGCAATCCTGCTTCGCCATCGGCTGCGCGAAACAATGCGGGTAACGTGATCGCCAGCAGATCTCCCTGCGAAACCCGGCGCAGCTTTTCGAGATCACGATTAGTCAGGATCGGATGCGGCAGTTTCAGGGTGTGACAGTTTTCCGGCGTTTCATCCAGAATGTTGCGCTCGGTCCCGATGTAGCTGATCAGCGACATGACCATCTCTTCGCGGATGGGATCGATGGGCGGATTAGTTACTTGGGCAAAGAGCTGCTTGAAATAATTGAACAGCGGTTGCGGCTTGTCGCTCAAGCAAGCCAATGGAGTATCGGTTCCCATCGAGCCGATTGGCTCTTCGCCCTTAGCAGCCATGGGCTCAATGATCATCTTTAAATCTTCATCGGTGTACCCGAAAGCGCGCTGCCGTGAAAGTATGGTCGACTGGTCTGACGGGTGAATGCGCACCGGCTCCGGCAGATGATCGAGGGTGATCTGATTTTCTTTCAGCCATCGTTCGTACGGTTGACGGGCAGCAAGACGCGATTTGATTTCTTTGTCGGAAATAATGCGCCCTTCGACGGTGTCGACCAGGAACATTTTTCCCGGCTGCAGTCGGCCTTTGCGTTTTATCTTTTCCGGCGGGACGGAAAGTACTCCAGCCTCGGACGCCATTACAACCAGATCGTCATCCGTGACCACGTAGCGGCCGGGACGCAGGCCATTGCGATCCAGCGTCGCGCCAATCATTTTTCCGTCGGTGAACGCGATTGCCGCCGGCCCGTCCCAAGGCTCCATCAGCGAGCAGTGATATTCGTAGAATGCGCGCTTTTCCGGCTTCATGTGCGGATTTCCGGCCCAAGCCTCCGGAATCAGCATGGCCATTACGTGCGGCAGACTCCGGCCGGATTGGAAGAGCAGTTCGACCGCATTATCAAAACTTGCAGAATCGCTTCCCGCCGGCTCGATGATCGGAAAAAGCTTTTTGATGTCGTCGCCATAGCGTTCGCTGGCCAGGATCGATTGGCGCGCATGCATCCAAGCGACATTGCCTTTTAAAGTGTTGATCTCGCCGTTGTGCGCAACATATCTATAAGGATGGGCCAGCTTCCAACTAGGGAAGGTATTGGTCGAAAAACGTTGATGGACGAGGCACAGCGCGCTGGCCGCGTCGGGATCAGAAAGATCCCCGTAGAAATTGGCGATTTGTGGCGCCAGCAGAAGTCCCTTGTAAACGATGGTGCGCGCCGACAGCGATGGAATGTAAAAGAATTCCTTGTCCTCAATGTCGGACTCGGAAATTTCTTTTTCGGCACGCTTGCGCACCGCATAAAGTTTGCGCTCAAACGCCTCTTCATCAATCTCGGCAGGACGGCCCACGAATATCTGCTGTATATAAGGTTGCGAAGCGCGAGCCACGCGGCCGATGGCATCCCCGTTCACCGGCGTGTCCCGCCATCCCAGAACGCTGAGCCCCTCTTCGCGGATAATGCGTTCGAGTACGCCCTCGCAGTTCAGGCGCGGATGCTTCTCAACCGGCAGGAAGGTCATACCGACGGCGTACTCGCCAGGCGCAGGCAATTCGAATCCGAGGGTCGCGCACTCGCGAGCAAAAAACTTGTGCGGAATTTGAATCAGGACGCCCGCGCCGTCACCGGTCTCGGGATCGCAGCCGCATGCGCCGCGATGCGTGAGATTCACCAGAACCTGAATCCCCTGCTCAATGA
>JBOGLH010000036.1:0-13273 GCA_050746025.1 Terriglobales bacterium
GCCGCAACCTCCAGGCCACAATGTCGCAAACCAGGTGGTCTGGAACCAGTTCGCCGCGCGCGATGATTGCCTGTACCTCAGCTCCCAGCGGCGTGTGCTGCCTTACATGCTCGCGAAGCAAGTCGCCAGTCGAAACCTGCGGGATATGGTAGTGCTCAGTGATCCTCTTCGACTGGGTGCCTTTACCGGCGCCCGGTGGCCCGAGAAGCACGACGGGTCCGATAGTCCGCAAAATCTGCTCCGCCATCGAACTGGCCCCAAGCCGCTCCTGTACCAGAGTCACTGCCAACCCAACGATCCGCCTGCTTTGTTCTACGCCCAGTTGCGGCGGCCGCGAATCCGTCCGCTCTTGGGAGTAAACCCGTCATAGTGCCGCATGATGAGCTGGGATTCGATCTGATTGACTGTGTCCATGGCCACGCCCACCACGATCAGCAGCGAAGTTCCGCCAAAATAAAAATTCAGCCCCAGACCGTTCAGCACCCGGTCCGGCATGTTCTCAAAGAACCTGCCGATAGGCCCGTACAAATGGTTTAAGTGAATGCCGGTAATCATCCATTCCGGAATCAGCGAAATAATGATCAGGTAAACCGCACCCACCAGCGTAATACGCGTCAGAATCTCGTTAATGTGGTCCGCAGTGCGCTTGCCTGGCCGGATACCGGGAATAAAGCCGCCGTACTTCCGCATGTTGTCCGCAACCTCGTTGGGGTTGAAGACAATGGAAATATAGAAATAAGCAAAGAAAACAATCCCCGCGGCGTAAAGCACGGTGTACATAGGCTCGCCCCAATACAGCGCGCGCAAGATCGGGCCGAAGTGAGGGTTATCGCGCAATCCAAACAACAGCGTCTGCGGAATGGTGACGATCGAGGAAGCGAAAATCACCGGCATGACGCCGCCTGAATTCACCCGCAGCGGCAGATGGGTCGACTGCCCGCCCATCATCTTGCGGCCGACAATGCGTTTGGCGTATTGCACCGGGATACGCCGTTCACTGCGTTCAACAAAGACGATGAAAGCGACGATGGCAAACATTACCACAACCAGGAGAATCATCCAGATCGGGGTGAGAGGTCCGAATGCGAAATTCCTCGCCTTGTCCCACAAATCAAAAATGCCTCGTGGCAGACCTACGACAATGCCGGCGAAAATCAAGAGCGACATTCCATTGCCAACGCCACGTTCGGTGATCTGCTCACCTAGCCACATGATGAAAACGCTGCCGGTAGTAAGGGTCAGGACGGTCATCAGTACGAAGCCGATGCCGGGCGTCAGCACAAACCCACCACCCTTCTGCAGACTGATGGCGATCCCGAAAGATTGCACCGCGCTCAAGCCCAGAGTCAGGTACCGCGTCCATTGGGTGATCTTCTTGCGGCCGAGTTCGCCCTCTTTCTGCAGCTTGGCTAAGGGCTCATAAACTACCGTCAGCAACTGCAGGATGATCGATGCCGTGATGTACGGCATAATGCCGAGCGCGAAAACGGTCATACGCCGGAACTGGCCGCCGGAGAAGAGATCGACAAAGCCCAGCAGGGTACCCCGGTTCTGCTCAATGAACTGCGCGAACATCTGGGAATTAATGCCCGGAATCGGAATGTGGCCGCCGACGCGATACACTGCCAGCATCGCAAACGTGAAAAGGATGCGCTTGCGCAGGTCGGGAATGCGGAAAATATTAAGGAACTTCTCGATCATATAAAAACTTCTTCAGCTATTAGCTGTCAGCTTTCAGTCTGTCAGCATTTTTGCTGATAGCTGATGGCTGAAAGCTGACAGCTATTTGAGAACTTCAAACTTACCGCCCGCCTTGGTGATTTTTTCTTGAGCAGACTTCGAAAACTTGTGAGCGTGCACGGTAATGGCCGACTTCAACTCGCCATCTCCCAGAATTTTCAGCTTGCGCTTCGTGCTGATCACGCCCGCTTTACGCAGCACATCGGGATTGATCGTGCTCTCGCCCAGGTCCGCCAGCTTCTCTAGGTTCACAATGTTGTATTCCTCGCGGAAGATATTAGTGAACCCGCGCTTCGGCACCCGCCGATGCAAAGGCATCTGCCCGCCCTCAAAGCCGCGCATCATGCGCGAACCGCTGCGGGAGCGCTGGCCCTTGTGTCCCCGGGTCGAAGTCTTACCCATGCCGGAACCCATGCCGCGTCCTACCCGCTTTTTATTTTCGTTTGCCTTCTTGGGCGCTCGAACGTTTGATAAGTTCATAAATAAGCTCTTAGCTGTTAGCTCTTAGCTGTTAGCCTTTAGCTTGAACCAAATTAGTCCCGCTTTGGCTAAAAGCTAAGAGCTAAAGGCTAATAGCTGCGATCTATTGCACTATCTCCACCAGATGCGGCACCTTGGCTACCATGCCGCGAATCGCCGGCGTATCCGGCCGCTCGATCACCTGATTCAAGCGCGTAAAACCTAATCCCTTCACTACTAACTTGTGCTTCACCGGCGTGCAGATCACCGAACGCACATACTTCAAATGCAGTTTGCCTGCGGGCGCCGCGGCCTTGGCCACCTTCGCCTTGGTTTTTGTATTCGTCTTCGCTGTGGTCATGATTACAGTTCCTGCGCCGTCTTGCCCCGAACTCCGGCGACAAATTCTCTATTTTTCAGTTTCTTCAGCGCATCAAAAGTCGCTTTGATCACGTTGTGCGGGTTGGTCGTACCGATCGACTTGGTCAGCACGTTCTGAATTCCCACTGAAGTCATAATTGCCCGCACCGCGCCGCCGGCAATGACGCCCGTGCCTTCGGGTGCCGGCTTCAGCAGCACCATGCCGGATCCAAAACGTCCCAGCACCGCGTGCGGAATGCTGGTCTGCGTCAAATTCACCCGGATGAGGTTTTTTTTCGCCGACTCGATCCCTTTGCGGATGGCCTGCGGCACTTCCTTGGCTTTTCCAGAACCGTATCCGACTACCGCAGCCGACGGATCTCCCACCACCACCAGCGCCGCGAACGACAGGTTCTTGCCGCCCTTTACCACTTTGGTGACGCGATTGATGGCCACCACCTGATCTTTCAGTTGGTACGAGCCGGCATCGATTTTCTTAACAATAGTTGGCATTCTTAAATTTCCGTTTCCAGCTTTTAGCTCTTAGCCATTAGCTCTTAGCTTGAACCCTAGTGTGCCGAGCTAAAAGCTAAGAGCTAACGGCTAAGAGCTTTCTTAGAATTGCAATCCCGCTTCGCGCGCTGCGTCCGCCAGCGCCTTCACTCGACCGTGATAGATGTAGCCTCCACGGTCAAAAACTACTTTGCTGATGCCCTTTTCCTTGGCGCGTTCGGCAATCGTTTTGCCCACAGCCTTCGCCGCCGCCAGATTTCCGCCTGTCGTGCGAGTTCCCTTTTTGCCTTCCGCGCTATTGGCTGAAACCAGGGTCACGCCTTGCAGGTCGTCGATTACCTGAACGTAAATGTTATTCAGCGACCGGTAAACATTCAGCCGCGGCCGCTCTGCAGTACCCAGGACCTTTTTGCGGATACGCTTATGTACCCGCCGTCGGGTTACGTTTTTCGATGAAATTGTCAGCATAAAAACCAGCCTTCAGCTATCAGCCTTCAGCCCTCAGATAAACCACATCAGATTGCAGCTACATTGCATGAGCTGAAAGCTGATGGCTGAATGCTGACGGTTAAGAGCTATTTCGCTCCCGTCTTTCCAACTTTCTTCTTCAATCGCTCGCCGCTATAGCGCACGCCCTTATTCTTATACGGATCCGGCGGACGCAGCGAGCGCATCTCCGCCGCTACTTGCCCAACCTTCTGCCGGTAGATTCCCGTGACCGTCAACTTTGTCTGCTTGGGATCGACTGCCACATCCACACCCGTCGGCAACGGATATTCAATCGGATGGGAATAGCCCAGCGTAAATACCACTGTGCCCTTGCCCTTCATCTCCGCGCGATAGCCGATACCCACAATTTCCAGCTCTCGGGTCCAACCCTTGGTCACGCCTTCGACCGCATTGTTCACCAATGCGCGCGTCAGACCATGCAGCGCCGCCTGCGAATCATTCTCCCGCAGAGCAACAATGTGGCCGTCCTGCTGCTCCACGCGAATTCCTCGCGGAATAACAGTATCGATCTTGCCCTTCGGCCCCTGCACCGCGACCGTATTGCCTTCGACTTTGATCGTCACTCCCTTGGGCAGTGCGATCGGCTTTTTTCCAATTCGTGACATAAAGAAGCTCTTAGCCTTTAGCTGTTAGCTTTTAGCTCATCCGTGTCCCGCTTTTAGCTAATGGCTAAAAGCTAAGAGCTAGAAGCTGTTGTTCTACCAAACCTCGCACAACACTTCGCCGCCCACGCCCTGTTTGCGTGCCTGACGCCCAGTCATAACTCCACGCGGCGTAGTCAGAATGTTGATTCCCAAACCACCCAACACCCGGGGAATCTCAGTACGGCGGACGTATACCCGGCACCCGGGGCGCGACACCCGTTCCACATTCGAAATCGCTGCATCATTATTGTTGTCGTACTTCAAATAAATGCGGACCACCTTGTGGCCTTCCTCTTCGGTGGGCTTGAAGTTCGAGATATAGCCCTCTTCTTTCAAAATGCGGGCAATCTCCAGCTTCAGCTTGGAAGCGGGGACATCTACTTTTTGGTGCCGCGCGCGAATCGAATTGCGAATTCGCGTCAGCATGTCTGCGACCGGATCGGTCAAATTCATCTTTGTTTTCTCCTCAACCACCCGTTCTCTCCGCCGCAGCGGAGAACCAGCGATGGCTTACTACATTTCGAACATACCGGCTGCCCACTCAAACTGGGTGCCCCATTCTAAATTTCGCGTCCTGTGCGAAATTTAGAGTGGGCCGGGCAGAACCCAACCTCTACCACGACGCCTTGGCCACTCCCGGAATCTCGCCGCGCAGCGCCAGCCCCCGGAAACACAACCGGCACAATCCAAACTTTCGCAGAAATGCCCGCGGGCGTCCGCAAATCTTGCAGCGGTTGTGCCGCCGGCTAGAGAACTTCGGCCGCGCCTGTTTCTTGTCGCGCGCCTGCTTGAACTTCTCCTGAATTTTTTCGTCCTTAACTCGCTTCGCTGTAGTTGACAAATCAGCTCCTAGTTTCACCAGCTCAAATCTGAAATCTTCAATCTAAAATCTGCAATCCGTTTCACGCCCTAAACGGCATTCCCAGATGCTTCAACAACGACCGCGCCTGATTATCATCGCGCGCGGTAGTCACAATGGTTACGTTCATGCCTTTCAGTTTGTCGACTTTTGCATAATCAATCTCCGGAAAAATCAACTGATCGTGCAACCCAATGGTGTAGTTCCCGCGCCCGTCAAACGACTTGGTTGACACCCCGCGAAAGTCACGCACTCGCGGCAGAACGACGCTTACTAGCCGGTCGAAAAACTCATACATGCGATCGCCACGCAGCGTGACCATGGCGCCGATGGGCATGCCTTCACGCACCTTGAACGCCGCAATCGACTTCTTGGCCCGCGTGACCACGGGCTTCTGTCCTGTGATCTGGCCCAGCTCGTTCACCGCCGGATCCAGCAGCTTGGCATTCTGGGTAGCTTCGCCTATGCCGATGTTCACTACGATCTTGTGCAGATGCGCAACCGCCATGGGATTGTCAGCGTCGAACTCTTTCATCAGCGCCGGCGCAACTTCCTTACGGAAGCGCTCCTTCAGCCGCGGAGTCTCTTTCGCGCTGTGCCGCGCAACCTGCGGTGCACGCTGCTCTTCCGGCTGCGATCCGCCCTTTTTTTCTTTTTTATCTTTAGCCATAAAATTCAGCTCTTAGCAGTTAGCCTTTAGCTCTTAGCCACCCTAGCTAACAGCTAAGGGCTAAGAGCCAAGAGCTACGTTTTATCCAATGTCGTTCCACACTTCTTGCAAACCCTAACCTTACGGTCGCCGCGAACTTCATGCCCAATACGCACCGGGCCGCAGGTGCCGCAAACCAACTGCACCTTTGAAACCGATACCGGACTTTCCTGTTCGGCGATGCCGCCCTTTGATTTCTGGCTGGGACGCATGTGCTTCTTCACCATCATCACGTGTTCAACCAGCACCCTGCCGGTATCAGGAAACACGCGCAGTACACGCCCTTGCTTGCCCTTGTCGCGTCCGCTCAACACCTTTACCGTGTCATTGCGGCGAATATCAATTCGCTTGTGTGCAGTTGTCGTCGCTGTTCCCATAAATAAGTCCAGATTTTGTAATTTAGTAATTGAGTAATTTGGAAATTGAAAACCCGAAGCTCATCAGCTATGCGTTTCAAATTACCCGATTACAAAATTTCCCGATGACCAAATTTCCTATTTCCTCAACTGCTACAGCACCTCTGGCGCCAGGCTCACAATCTTCAAAAACTTCTTCTCGCGCAACTCTCTCGCTACCGGACCGAATACGCGTGTCCCCACCGGCTCGCCGGCATCGTTAATCAATACCGCCGCATTCGAATCGAACCGAATGTAGGTCCCGTCGCGCCGCCGATGCTCCTTACGGGTACGCACGATGACGGCTTTCACTACCGTGCCCTTCTTGGTCTGCCCTTCCGGCGCTGCCTCTTTCACGCTGGCCGTGACCACGTCGCCCAAGCCCGCCCGCAATCCAGTCGACCCGCCCAGCGGCAGAATCATCTGCAGTTTGCGCGCGCCGCTGTTATCGGCCACCTCAAGCATGCTTCGCATCATTACAGTCATAAGTTCTTCCTTGGCTGCGAGCCGTGAGCCACGAGCTGTGAGCAATCTCGAAACTGCTCGCTTATAGCTCGGAGCTCACCGCTAAAACTGCTTACTTCTTCTCCTCAGCCCCCGCCAACTCCGGTACCAGCGCGGTCTTGCGCACAATCTCTTTCAGCTTCCAGCGCTTCAACTTCGACAGCGGACGCGTCTCCTCGAGCCGCACCACGTCGCCCACATGGGCTTCGTTCTTCTCATCATGGGCATAAAACTTCTTGGCCTTCGAAATGACCCGCGTATATAGCGGATGAGCGCGCCGGCGAATCACCTGCACCACAATCGTCTTGTGCATGCGGTTTGAAGTCACCTCGCCGACTAATTCCTTGCGCCTTCCGGCAGCTTTTGTCTCCGCCATTACTTCTTCTCCCCTGCCGCGGCGCGCTCATGGGCAATCGTCTTGATCCGGGCGATGTCCTTGCGCAGCCCGCGCAGCTTCTTCAGGCTTTCGGTCTGTCCCATGTTGAGCTGAAACTTCAGCTTGAACAGCTGATCGCTCATTTCCTGTTCCTGATGACGAAGTTCCTCGTCAGTCAGATTTCTGATTTTTTCTGCTTCCATTGTCTATTCCTGCCCTTAATCCCTTGTCATTCCGAGCGAGCATTCCGATTCGCCTTGCGAATCGGAAGCGCAGTCGAGGAACCTGCTTTTCGCGTCCCTTAGTGCCCCTCGCGCTTCACAAACCTCGTACGCAGCGGCAATTTGTGCGATGCCAGCCGCATGGCTTCCGTCGCATCCTGCAAAGTCACGCCTTCCATCTCGAACAAAATCTTCCCCGGCTTCACCACCGCTACCCAATGATCGGGGGCGCCTTTGCCTTTACCCATGCGGGTTTCGGCCGGCTTCTTGGTGACTGGCTTATCGGGAAACAGCCGGATCCAAATCTTCCCCCCGCGCTTCACAAAACGAGTCATGGCCACGCGGCTGGCTTCAATCTGCCGGTCGGTGATCCAGCCCGGCTCTAGCACCTTCAGCCCGAAATCCCCGAAGGACAACTCTGCGCCCCGCCAAGCTTTGCCTGTCATGCGCCCGCGCTGCTGCTTGCGGTACTTAACTTTTTTCGGCATCAACATAAAATCAGCTCTCAGCCTTCAGTCGTCAGCTCTTCAGCTCATCCTCGCCGTTCTTACTGACGGCTGATAGCTGCTGGCTGACGGCTATTTCAAAATGCTCCTGCCGCCACCGGCGCTTCCCGCTTCTTGGCCGGCAGGATTTCTCCCTTATAAACCCAGCACTTCACCCCGATGACGCCGTAGGTGGTGCGCGCCTCGCTGAACCCATAATCGATATCTGCCCGCAGCGTGTGCAGCGGCAACCTTCCTTGCAGGTACCACTCCGACCGCGCGATTTCATTTCCGTTCAAGCGCCCGCTCACCCGTACCTTGATCCCCTTGCAACCAAAGCGCAGCGCGGAGTCGACGGCCTTGCGCATCGCGCGCCTGAATCCAACCCGCTTTTCCAGCTGCAGCGCGATCGCTTCCGACACCAGTTGCGCATCCAGTTCAGGCTTGTGCACTTCCTGAATGTCAATGTAAACCTCGCGATTGGTGCGCTTCTGCACCTCGCCCTTCAGCTTGTCGATCTCTGCGCCCTTGCGCCCGATAATGATCCCCGGACGCGCGGTCTTGATAATCACGCGCAGCTTGTTACCTGGACGCTCGACTTCAATCGAGCTCACGCCCGCCGACTTGAGCTTGTCCTTCAGCTCATTCTTCAGCTTGACGTCTTCGAGCAGCAGCTTGTCATAGTCGCGCTCCACAAACCAGCGCGACTTCCACGGCTTGGTGTATCCCAGCCGGAATCCGTAAGGATGTACCTTCTGTCCCATAAAGCTCCTGAACTATCTCTTGCCCGCCGTCTTCTTCCCGGCAAATTTTTTCGCTACCGCTTTTTTCTTGGCCTTGGTTCGCGGCTTGGCCGCAACCGCCTTGGCTGCGGGTTGATCTTCCCCCACCACCGTCGCCAGATTCGCACCGTTTTTCCCGCGTTCCGCCAGCGCGATTTCAATATGCGCAATGCGCCGCACGTAACGAAATGCACGGCCCATGGGCGCCGGACGAATTCGCTTCATGCGCGGGCCATCATTGGCTACAGCATGCTTCACGTAAAGACTGTCGAGATCGACATCGATATTCTTTTCCGTGCTCATGTAATTGGCGTTTTCAACCGCCGAGCGCAGCAGCTTTTCAACTTTCGCCGCAATCCGCTTCTTGTTGAACGCCAGCGTGTTCAACGCATCTTCCACGCGCCGGCCCTTAATCAGTTCCAGCACCAGCCGCGCCTTCTGCGGCGACACGCGAACAAAACGGGTTTGAGCTCTGAATTCCATTTTTTAATCTCAGCTATTGGCGCTCAACTATCAGCTTTTAGCTAAAGGCTAAAAGCTAATTGCTAAGAGCCGGTTTTAACTCTTCGCCGCCGGAGCCGATCCGCCTGCCGGAGCCACCGCTCCCGGCCCACCCGGCACACCCGCCGGACGCGCCGCCACTTCGGTCGCCGCCTTCATCGAATGCCCCTTGAACTGGCGGGTGAAGCTGAACTCGCCCAGCTTGTGCCCTACCATGTTTTCGGTGATGTACACCGGAAGAAATTTCTTTCCGTTGTGCACCGCGATGGTATGTCCCACCATATCCGGAATAATCGTCGAGCGCCGCGACCAGGTGCGCAAAACTTTCTTCTCGTTGCGCGAGTTCATGCCCTCGATCCGCGTCGCCAGATATCCGTCAATAAACGGCCCTTTTTTTGTTGAACGCATAAAATCAGCTTCTAGCTGTTAGCTCCTAGCTCAATTTCCAATCTGTCATCCTGAGGCGGTTTCAACCGCCGAAGGACCTATGCATTTCCGCACGACGCAACACGTGTGACGCACGACTTATTTACTGCGACTCACAATAAATTTATCCGTCCGCTTGTTATTACGCGTCTTATACCCTCGAGTCGGCTGGCCCCACGGCGTCACCGGATGCCGTCCGCCTGAAGTTTTACCTTCGCCGCCCCCGTGCGGGTGATCGACCGGATTCATCGAGACTCCTCGATTGTGCGGGCGCTTACCCATCCAGCGCGAGCGTCCAGCTTTGCCGATGGTCACATTTTCGTGATCGATGTTTCCCACCTGGCCAATCGTCGCCATGCAATCCTGCGAAATTTTGCGGGTCTCGCCGGAAGGCAATTTCACCAGCGCGTACTCGCCTTCTTTCGCCACCAGCTGCGCCGAACCCCCAGCCGAGCGCACCATCTGCGCGCCTTTACCAGGCTTTAGCTCGAGGTTGTGGATGGTCGTGCCCGGCGGAATATTTTTTAGCGGCAACGCATTACCCACCAGAATATCGGCATCCGGCCCGCTGACAATTTTCGCGCCCGCCTTCAACCCATCCGGCTGCAGGATGTACCGCTTTTCCCCATCCGCATACGCCAGCAGCGCAATGCGCGCCGAGCGGTTGGGATCGTACTCAATCGAAATTACCGTCGCCGGAATTCCCGTCTTGTCGCGCTTGAAGTCGATCAGCCGCAGCTTGCGCTTGTGCCCGCCGCCGCGAAAGCGCATGGTCACGTCGCCCGAGTTGCGGCGTCCGCCCTGCCGCTGCTTCGGTTCGGTCAGCGGTTTATGCGGCCGATCGGTGGTCAGGTCCGCGCTCGAAAGCGTGGTCCGGTAGCGCAACGTCTGAGTTGTCGGTCTGTAAGTCTTGATTGCCATAAAAATCAGCTCTTAGCTACCACTGTCGTGCGTCGTCCGTCGCGCGTCGCCCGCAGAACCGTGCGACCCACGACGTGGGACGTGCGACGTTTTATAGGTTCTGCGCGTACTCCGGCATCTTCTCCCCGGCCCGCAATCTCACAAACGCCTTCTTCCAATCCGGACGATACCCGGCAAACTTTCCCCGCCGCCGTTCTTTTCCCGGATAATTTGCCGTGCGCACCGAACTCACTTTTACCTTGAAAATCGACTGCACCGCCTGCTTGATCTCGGTCTTGGTCGCTTTAGGCGCCACCTGGAATACCAGCGTGTTCTGGTTTTCCTTGATCCCCAGGCCCTTCTCGGTAATCACTGGCCGGCGAATAATCTGATATGCGGTCTTCATATGCCTACGCTACCTCCGCCGCTTTCTTGGTGCGGGTGCGCGGACTGCGCGCCGCTTTCTTCTGCGACTTCTTCGCGCCCTCGCCTTCGCCCGCCTTGTGCTCGCGCTTCGACGCCAACTTGTTCAGCGAAACCTGTAGCTTCTCAATCGCCGGCTGCGAGAAAATCGCGCAGTCATAACGCAGCAGGTGATAAGGATGCACCTCGCTGGTGCTGATCAATTCCACGCCGTCAAGATTCCGCGAGCTCAGGTCGAGATTGCGGTTTCCGTGATTCGCCACTTCCACCAGCAGCGCGCCTTTATCCACCTTCAATGAATCGAGCGACTCGCGAAATGCCTGCGTCTTCGGCTCTTTCACATCGAATGCATTCACCACGATCAGCTTGCCGTCAGATAACTTTGCCGCCAGCGCCGAACGCAACGCTCCCAGCAATTTCTTGCGCGGAAAGCGGTAATCGTAAGAACGCGGTTGCGGCCCATGCACCGTGCCACCATGCCGCCACAGTGGCGATCGGATCGACCCTACACGCGCCCGCCCTGTGCCCTTTTGCTTCCAAAGCTTTTTGCCCGCGCCCGAAACCAACTTCTTGTTTTTGGTGGCGTGAGTGCCGGCGCGCTGCGCCGCGCGGTAATGCGTCACCGCTTCATAAAGCAGGTCTTCGTTGATCGCGCCAAAAACTTCGTCGGCGAGCTCCAGCGTACCTACTTTTTTGCCGCTCAAATCGTGAATATCAATCGTTGCCATCTTCTTTTCGTCTCTTGTGGCGCTGGCGCCCTCGCCCGCGGCTTTGTTTTTGGCCGACGACCAACGGCCCACGGCGCTGTTAGCCCTTCTTTGCCGCCCTCTTCGCCGCCTTCAACGGATCCACCGTCGCCGCACCGGCAAATCCACGCCGCTCTCGTGGCGGCTTCTTGGCTTTCATAATCACCAGATATCCGCCGTTCGGCCCAGGCACGCTGCCTTCAACCACCAGCAGGTTGTCATCTTTATCGACGCCCAGCACCCGCAGGTTGCGCACCGTCACCCGCGCATTGCCCATGTGTCCTGACATGCGCATTCCCTTGAACACGCGCGAGGGAAACGCCGAAGAGCCAATCGATCCCGTAATCTGAAACATCGAACCGTGCGACTTCGGGCCGCCGCCAAAATGATGGCGCTTGACCACTCCCTGAAATCCCTTGCCCTTGCTCACGCCAACGATGTCCACGAATTTCTCAGAATCGAAAATTTCAACCAGCACCCGGTCGCCAGCCTTCACCGCGCTATCGCCGTCAGCCTCGATCGGAACTTCGCGAATAAACTTCACCGGCGGCACATTGTTCTTTCCGAGGTGGCCCTTCATCGGCTGAGTCAGTCGCGACTCCTTCACAAATTCCACCAACCCGATCTGTGCCGAGTCGTAACCATCTTTAGTCTGCGACTTGTGTTGCGTGACCACGCATGGCCCCGCCTGCAACACCGTCGCCGGACGCACATCGCCCTTGCTATCGAAGAGCTGCGTCATCCCGACTTTTTTTCCCAGAATTCCCGCTACCTTTGCCATTTCATCTCCGTCCCAGCTTAGCCTTAGCTATTGGCTGGGGAGCTTTGGACTCGCGCCCGCACTCTTTAAATATTCCCGCCGGTTTTTTTCGTTTCTCAGCATGTTCCAGGTACTCGCTCCCAGAAACAGCAGAAACGCCACCAGCCCCCACAACTGATAATTCCTCGCGCCGCGCAGCGCCACAAATCCTACGTACAGCAAGCCAAACGCGATCACGGTCAAAATCGCCGGCCAGTCATACTTCTCTCGATATCCGCATTTCGGACATCTCTGCATGGTGCCTCAACACTTGCCGGCCGCTTCTGCCGGACGCCCTCCGCCCGGATAGTTGACAACCCTACTTGTGTTCCTTGCCGAACGCCTTGATCTCCACATCCACGCCCGCCGGCAGATCAAGCTTCATCAACGCATCCACGGTTTGCGGCGTCGGATCGAGAATATCCAGCAAACGCTTATGGGTGCGGATCTCAAACTGCTCGCGCGATTTCTTGTCGACGTGCGGCGAACGCAGCACAGTAAATTTGTTCTTCATCGTTGGCAATGGAATCGGTCCGGCGATCTGCGCGCCGGTGCGCTTCGCCGTAGCCACGATCTCCGTTGTCGACTGATCGAGCACGCGGTAATCGTATGCCTTCAGCCGGATGCGAATTTTCTCGTTTCCAATCACGTTTCGTTTTCCTGACCCCTTCCGGCTTCTCCGGAAGGAAAGAACTGGCGGCAAGCTGCAAGCCGCAAAATCAGCTACTAGCTCCTAGCTTTTAGCTCCTAGCTTCTAGCCCAAATCTCAAACCCTTGTCATCCTGAGGCGGCTTCAGCCGCCGAAGGACCTGAGAACTTTCCGTGCTTCATTTCCGCACGACGCACGACCGACGACGCACGACGGTTTTGTTACTGCACAATCTCCGAGATCGTGCCCGCACCTACCGTGTGTCCGCCTTC
>JBOGLH010000037.1:0-3268 GCA_050746025.1 Terriglobales bacterium
GGATGGAACAGTGCTGGTCTGTCAGCGCACCCGCCACCAGACCATGCCTCTTAAATGGGAGTTTCCCGGCGGAAAGATTGAAGAAGGCGAGCAGCCGCGCGATGCCATGCGCCGCGAGTTGGAAGAAGAGTTGGGCATCGACGCCGTCATTGGGGATGAGGTGTCGCGATTTCGTCACCGGTATCCCAATGGAAGTGCGGTCGAACTTCGCTTTTACGACGTTCGAAAGTATTCCGGCGAGATCGAGAACCGGATTTTTAAAGACGTGCGTTGGGTTAAGCCGGCGGACCTACCCTCTTATGATTTTCTCGAAGCGGACTTAAAGCTGGTTCAGGATTTGGCCACGGGTAAGCTCTCTCCTTGAATCAAGCCCCGCGCGCTGTTAGTTCGGTGTAGCTTCCGTTGGTTCTCTTCGCCGCAGCGTCGGTCGCATGGGAGACTGGTTTTGATGACCGTGGTTCTGTAGATTTTCCAGGCGCGATTTTGTTTCCTCAAACTCTGACGTATCAACTTTGTATTCCAGCTGGGGCGGCAATATCGTGTTGATCTCAGCCTGGGTTTTCTCAATTCGATCCGGAGTCTGTGGGTGGGTACGAAATGCTTTTACTACGGCGCTTTCTTTACTTCTTTCCAGGCCTTTGATCTTTTCAAAAAAAACAGTCAGCGCCTGCGGATCGTAACCGGCTTTGTACATGTACTGAATACCGAGAAAATCCGCTTCCGACTCAAAGCGCCGCGAGAATTTGAAATAAGTCAGCGGCGTCGCGATTGTCAGGGCTTCATAGCCCGCGTAGCCGATGGGGCCGCCGATCATCATGAGCGGGATCGCGGCCATATTCATCAGCTTACCGCGTGTGTTCTGGCGGGCGACGTGGCAGGCGGCCACATGAGCAATTTCGTGCGCCATCACGCCGGCAAGTTCGGCTTCGTTGTCGGCGGCAAGAATCAGCCCGGAATCCACGAAAAAAAATCCGCCGGGAAGCGCGAAGGCATTGATGTCATCCGACTCGATCACCTTTATGGTGAAGGGCACTAGCGAATCAGAATTGCGCACCAGGTTCTGGCCCAAAGCATTGACGTAGTTTTGGATTTGAGGATCTTTGACCAGCTTCGAAGTTGCCTCGACCTGGTCTGAGTACTGCTTGCCCATCCCGATCTGCCTCTCCAGGCTGTACCAATTGCCGAAGCCGCGGCCGCACCCGATATTGCGGATGCCGATAGCGTCGATGTCGCGAATGCTGTGATCGTGATAGGACTTCAAGGGTGGGCTAGGTCGCGCGCTCAAAGCGGGACCAGCGTCAGGCATAACATGCAGCGCCTGCGCGATCAGGGAAATCGGAGACAACGCCAACGTGAAAGAAGCCAGAAATGCCGCGAATCGGAGCCGCATTGTCGCTCCAGGAGCCCGAAAACGTGAGAGGCACCAAGTGCGGAAAAGTTACTCCAGGAACGAGGACAACGCAAGCTGAATTTTTGAAGAATTGAATCGTTGATTCATCGGAACATTGAATCATTGAAAAACATTGACCGGCCTTCAATGATTCAGGATTGAAATGATTCCATCTTCCTAAATTCCGTTGGGCCGCTGGCGAATGAGGGACAGGAATTCCGTGCGCGTCTCCTGCTCTTCGCGGAAGCATCCGAGCATGGACGACGTGACCGCGGCGGAATGCTGCTTTTCAACCCCGCGCATCATCATGCAAAGATGACGGGCTTCGATGACCACACCGACGCCTTGCGGTTGGATTACTTTTTGAATGGTCTCGGCAATCTGGGTCGTGAGGCGCTCCTGAATCTGGAGCCGTCGTGAGAAGAGTTCGATCAGCCGAGGAATTTTGCTCAAGCCAATGACTTTGCCGTTGGGGATATAGGCCACGTGCACTTTGCCAAAAAACGGCAGCATGTGATGCTCGCACAGGCTAAACATTTCAACGTCTTTCACGATCACCATTTCGTCATAATTAACGGTGAAGAGGGCGTTCTTGAGCAGAGCTTCGGGATCTTCATCATAGCCACGAGTGAGGAACTCGAAGGCCTTTTGCACTCGCTCTGGAGTACGCAGCAGACCCTCGCGCTGGGGATCTTCGCCCAGGCGTACGAGCATTTCGCGGACCAGCTCTTCGAAGCTGGCGGAGGTCAGGGTCGGGGTTTCGATTCTAGGGGCCATTAGCTTTTAGCTCTTAGCCTTTAGCTTAACCTCGACTCGTTTCGCTAAAAGCTAAGGGCTAACGGCTAAGAGCTTCGTATCTCGAATGAGTTCATCATCGTTTCTTCCAGCTTCACTCTTTCCAGATGTGCCGAGGTGAACTTACGCTTCAAAATATCCTGATTTAAGAGATCGAAAATGACGGTGCACAGGTTCTCTGTGGTGGGCACCGCGCTGGCAAACTCCCCCCTGGTATTCAGATTCTCCAGGTCGAATTTGGTTACAACCTGGCGGTGCACGCATTCGTCGAGGTCCCCCAGATTGCAGACCATGCCGTTCTTGTCTACCAGCCCGCTGACTGTGACTTCGAGGACATAGTTGTGCCCGTGACCGTGTGGGTTGTTGCACTTGCCGTAAGTGGCGCGGTTCTCTTCATCAGACATGTGCTCGCTGTGCAGGCGATGCGAAGCGGAGAAGCGGTAGCGACGGTGGAGATGAGCCTTCATTCTATTTCCAAATCATTGTCATTCCGACCAAGGCGAAGGATTGGCTTTGCCAATCCTTCGCCGCGTGGAGGAACCTGCTTTCGCGTGCGGCGAATCTACTGTGTGCAACCCAGCTGCGCTTTCGACGCGATTACAGCAGGTCCCTCGACTGCGTTGCCCCGTTCGTAACGAACGGAGCATCTCCGCTCGGATGACAGCGGTCAGCTATCTTCCTTCACTCCTCTCCATAAAAATCCACAAACAAATCATGGTTCTCATACACCCGCACGCGGTGCAGTTTAGCATTCGTGAGCTTGGGCGCGAGGCGCTGCCAGATAGCGATGGCCAGGTTTTCAGTAGTAGGAATGCGGGTGGAAAATTCCGGGACTTCTTTGTTCAGGAAGCGGTGGTCCATGGCGTCGAGGACCTCGCGGTGCATAGTCTCTTTGAGCTGCTTCAGGTCAACCACGAACCCAGAGCGCTGATCGACTTCGCCCTTGACCGTAACTTCGAGTACGTAGTTGTGCCCGTGTCCGTTGGGGTTATTGCACTTGCCGAACAGGCGCCGGTTCTCCTCCGGCGAAAGCTCCGGATTGTGATAGTAGTGCGACGCGGCGAATTCAGCTTTGCGGGTGAG
>JBOGLH010000038.1:0-24643 GCA_050746025.1 Terriglobales bacterium
GGCGACGGTCGAGGCTGTGAGGCCATCATCACCATTCCACTGCGGAGTTCGCATGAAGACGCGAGTCCTCATCGTCGATGACGAACCGATCGCCCGGCGCGGTATCCGTCGCTATCTGGCCAAACACAACGACATTGAAGTTGTAGGCGAGGCGGCGAACGGAATCAGCGCGGTGGAGCAGATCAACGAACTTCATCCCGACATCGTTTTTCTCGATGTGCAGATGCCTGATCTGGATGGTTTTGGAGTCATCGAAAATGTGGAGCCATCGGCCAGCCCCGCTCCCGTTTATGTCTTCGTCACGGCTCACGATGCGCATGCCATTCGCGCATTCGAAGTCCACGCTGTTGACTATCTGTTGAAACCCTATGATAAGGAGCGATTTGCCAAGGCCCTGGTTCACGCGCTCCAGGTCGTTGAACAGCGCGGGACAGCAAATCGAGGTCTCGAACCACTGCTCCAATCCCTCCGTAGCCTCCGCCCATTGGAACGCTTTGTGGTGAAGGACAAGAAGCGGATTTTCTTCGTTCCCGTTTCTAACGTTTTGTGGATCGAAGCCACGGGAAACTATGCCTGCATACACACGGCCAGCGACAGTCACCTGTTGCGGGACACCCTGGCACACCTGGAAGAAAAGCTGGCGCCACACCACTTCATCCGCGTGCGGAAATCGGCCATCGTGAACGGCGCCTGCATTAGCGAGATTCGTCCGATGTTCGATGGGGTTTACGATATCGTACTGGCAGAAAGAACGGTGGTCACGTCGAGCCGCAGATACGCTCACAAGTTACGGGCGCTGCTGGAATCCTAGTCTTGGCAACTGGGATGTAAATTGGCGCGTCGGCGTTTTGAGCGAAGGGCAGACTCCCCAACTTATTGTTTTCTCGGTGTCAGAAGAAGAAGAAGAAGAGCAAAAAGACCGGGCTCTTGTGCGCCCCAAGCCAGACGTTCGCCTCACGTCTGTGCACGCTTTTTCGCCGATCGGCTCCATTGCAGGCATAGGGATTCACGATGTTTCAGGCGATACAGCAAAGAGAGCGCAGCAGGCAACAGGTTTGCAACAACATATCCGCCTTACCGTCACTAAGGTTCGAACCGCTCCCATAACGGGGTAAGCCTGGCAGGATCAGACACCCACTGGATCGATTCGGGGTTGTGATCGAAAAGCTGATAGATCGGTATCTGGGGAGAGAGTCCCAATTCCGGGTATGCTCGCGCTTTTTTCTTCTGCAATTTAGAAGGCGCGTAATGCGGGTTCGGTTCCCAGCCAATCTCGTTGTTACTCGCGAGTACCGGGAACCAGGCGAGCCCGTGGTGGGCACGCATCTGTGTGTAATCGAATCCGTATTGGCGGTCACACCATGCGCCGAAGATCAGCAGCGAATCGGGATCGGCATTGGCTACAAAATGTGCCCAGCCCGGCGGCATAACAACTCGGTCACCGGGTGCGGCCTCGATTGCGATGCAGCGACCAGGATTATCGCCAGAATTTTCCTGGCCGTAGATGATTGCGCGGCCGTGCCAGATTTCGAACAACTCAGGGGTGGACCATCCGCAATGAGGAGAGATCGCGTGCACGTGCCCCTGACTGCGGACTGGTTCCTGGGCGATTCGACCGCTGGCGTAGGTCACGATTCCAAAGAGCAGCATTCGGCGTTTAAGCTCGTCGAGGTCTTCGCGGCGATACACATCCATCGCGATCGCATATACCGGATCAGGGCCGGTTGAATTAGGATCGCGCAGGCTCGCTCGGATTGCGTCCAGCGAGCGATATTCCGGACTCGGCCCACATACTCCCGGACCGTAGCGGAAATCCAAGGGATCTTTCAGAAATTCGATGTTGATACCGGGATCAAAGGCCGGAGTAATTGCAGAGAGCTGAAATTCGCCGGAACTCAGGACGCGCTCCTCACCAGAATGCTCGTGCGATTTACGTCGAGAAGGCGCGCACTGAAACCTAACTTTCGGATCGAATCGTAATCATGTCCGGCATCGCTGGGCCAGCAGGCCACGAATCGCAGCGGAACGGTTCCAGTGTTCGCCACTCGATGAGCGGTGTTTGGGGGAATAAAGTGCAGACTACCCGGTGACATTGCTTCCAACCGCGTTTCGCGGTCCTCATTCATCAGAATCAGCGCGCCTTGCCCTTCGGTAGTTCCGTAATATTCGGTTCGGTTGCGCTTCAGGTGAAAGTGCCCGTGAGTCATGAAGAACTCAGAACCAACCTGCCCTGGTTCGACCACCGTGCTTCCCCAGAACTGGGCGCCTTCAGTCCCTTCCGGGACTGGACACCATGCCTGGACCCGATACACCACCGTGTTCGGATCCATTTTTCGCCGTGCTTGCTCCTCGGCAAAAATTCCTTGCAGTTGCCCAAGAGTCTTCACCGATTCGCGAACTTGCGCATCGGGAAACAGAACGCCTTTGTGCCAATCGATCTGCATGACGGTGCGCATTCCTTACTTGGGCCCGTTCGAGAAGGAAGCAGTTAGAAGATAACTTTCAACGAAAATTGCTCCTGACGGGCAGTGCCGGTGCCCACGAGAGTTGAATTGGTGCCGGCAATCGTAGAACCTACCCTTCCGAAATTGCTGTTGATCGTTGCACAAGTCGCCGGGGTATTTGTGCTCGCATTGGCTGGAACCACGGACTGACAGATACCCATATCAGGATTTCCGAAATTCGGATGATTCAGGATGTTGAAGAAGTCGGCCCGGAACTGCACACCAAGACGCTCTGTCACAGAGAAAGTTTTCGCCGCTGAAAAATCCCACTGAAAGAAGCCAGGAGCTCGTAGGGTATTGCGCCCAACATTCCCAAAATTTTGTCCGGGTGTTCCGTCGTATGCCGGGTTTGGTTGAAAGGCGTTCACGTTGTAACTGGAAAACGGCCAATTGAAATTAGAAGCTCGTATCGATTGTCCCGTGTAGTCAGGCCGAACTGGGTTGCCGAAGAATCCGCTTACCAGTTGAACGTTGACAGGTGCTCCCGAGCGTGCCTGGACAATGCTTGAGGCTTGCCATCCCCCGAGAACGCCACGCACAAGCGCGGTCTGTGCTTTCAGGTCAGGAAGACTATAGACCACGCTGCCGCTCACATTGTGCCGAATATCCCAGTCTCCGCTGCCACGGTCGGCATTCGGATTGAACGGATCTGAGAAACCACCAAACACATTCACCATGTCATCAATTTCGTGTGACCAGGTGTAGTTCGCTTCCATGTTGAGCCTACCAGTATGCCGCCGCAACTGCACCTGCAACGCGTGATAGCTGGAATTTAATTCGTCTGAGTCAATGTTCTCGTTCGCGAACCCCGGGAATGCCCGAGCCTGAGTAAACGGGTTGGCAGGATTGGCATTTAGAGCGGCGAAGTCCACGCCCGCTTGCATGTGATGGTCTTCGTTCCCGGTGTAATTGACCGTTAGGACAGTCTCGGGCGCCACCTCCTGCTGGATACCAAAGAGCCAATTTGTGGAATAGGGATCACGAGGATGCCGTGGAAATGCGTACACATTTTGCGTCCCGGCGATCAGTGGCGGATTTGGCGAAGGATACGCAATCGAGAACGGCGGGGTCGCGAAGATCGCCTGGAAGACGTTCACGTTATAGCTGGCGAACGTAGGTATGTTAGTTACAAGGTTAAAGCCGAAGTGCATCGGGTTGTAAAAAGTTCCACCGTACGCATGGATAACAGTTTTTCCTCTCCCGAATGGGTCATAACTTAAGCCGATGCGAGGGGCAAACTCGTCTTTTGGAGTAGTGTAAGGGGCTTGGTTGGCCGGAAGAAATGATTGCGTGGCAACGTCGAAGTTTTGCATTCGATTCTGGCCTTCGCGCCAAACTGTGTTGAAGTCATAGCGGAGGCCGAGATTCAGAGTCAGTTTGCGGTTTACTCTCCAGTCGTCCTGGCCATAAAAATCCCAATTGGAGTTCCTGACACCGACAAACGATGGAAATCCATTCTTTGCGAGAACGAAGGGATTGTCATGTTCCAGGTCGGAAAAACTGCCAAAGAAGTAGGTTTGCTCGGGGCGCAGCCATTCATTCAGGCGGTTGGCGCGAATCTGCGCGCCAAAATGCAAACTGTGCGAGCCCATGGATTTGGTCAGATTGTCGAATACTTCGAACACCGTGAAAGGCGTGATCTGGTTGAACGTGTTTGGCCCAGGCAGTGCACCCAAGTTGGTGAAGAAGCCACTAAAAGCGGTGAGAGGCTTTGGAGTATCGGAATTGGTATCCGAGTAGAAGCGATTAATCGCCACACTGAATTCGTTCAGAAGCGTCGAGCTGAAGGTATGCGTCTCATCAATTTTGCCCAATTGGGTACGGAGATAGAGCGGAGTGACTTGGCCCACATTTAGGCCGATCGTCTGGTTCGTCAATGAATCATCAATGTTGTAGCGGAAGAAAATGCGATCTTTATCAGAGAAATTGTAATCTATTCTCGCGGAACCGCTATCCTCGCGCAAAGTGGTAGGCAGGGCTGCGGGATCAAAGACGAGATCGGCGCCTCCAGCAGGGTTGGTTGTATCTGTCGTTCCTGGTACCGCGCACGCACTAGGCGCGGGTATCGAAGTGCAACCGGCCGGCAAGGGCGCCATTTGCGCCAGTACCGGTTGCATCGCGGGGACAAATTGCGATCGCACGTACGCGCTCGGAATTTCGTACAAAGAATTGATTGCCGTCGTGCGCTGTCGGATCCCCTCGTAATTGACAAAGAAGAATAGCTTGTTGCCAATGATAGGACCGCCAAGATTTCCGCCAAACTGATTCATCCTAAGCGGCACTTTTGGACTGGTCAGACGATTGGCGAAGTAATCGTTCGCATCAAGCGCATCATTCCGAAAAAATTC
This sequence comes from Terriglobales bacterium, assembly GCA_050746025.1. Lineage (GTDB taxonomy): Bacteria > Acidobacteriota > Terriglobia > Terriglobales > Acidobacteriaceae > Gp1-AA145. The sequence goes on from JBOGLH010000038.1 coordinate 4,853, forward strand.
GAACAATTCGCCGTGATACGCATTGGTTCCACCCTTCGTGATGATGTTCATTTGCGGGCCGAGTGAGTGTCCGACCTGAGCGTTGTAACCACTGTTGGCAAAGTCAATTTCTTGAACACTGTCAACGCTTGAGCGCGTCAGGCGCGCTTGCTCGTTGCCTTCAGTCTCAGTAAAGCCATTGATGTCGCCTCGTGTTGCGTTCTGGCCGTCAACGGTGACATTAAGTCCCGTCAGGAAATTTTCTTGGCCATTCACGCTGCCCTGAAAAAATCCAGTCGAGTTGACGGAGCCAGGCGAAATTTCAAGAAAGTCCATCAGATCTCGACCATTCGTAGGCAAGTTGGCGATTTGGTTCGCATACAGCGTGGTTCCCGCCGTGCTCGACCCAGTATCAACGGTTGTCGTGGTCCCCGTGACTTCAATTGACTGGTTCGCGGCGGCGATATTCATGGATAGATTCACGTGGACTGTCGCACCTACGTTCAGGGCAAACTGTTGGCTCTTGGCCTCGGCGAAGTTACCGGCATTTGCAGTAACAATGTATTCCCCAAACGGTAGAGCAGACGCGGTGTAATTGCCGCCGTTGTCGGTTTGCAGAGTCTTCTTGAATGATGTTTGAACATTAGTGACTGTTACCGTGGCATTTGGAACCACGGCGCCCGAAGAATCGGTGATTGAGCCGGAGATGGTGCCAGTATCGAACTGGGCAGCGGCGGGAAGAACGAACAAAAAAGCGAAGAGCGCCAAAAATTTTAGAGGATACAAAAACCGCCCAGCGCGAGTGATCCTCTTTGAATGCGCAAAAAATTTTGAGTTGACCATTTCCCGCCTCTTTCTGTTCAGTGCTCAGACTTATATCGGAGCGCAGTGAGAACTGCGCGGATGTTAACTCTACTGTTTGAGCTTAGTCAATCCTTTTTTTGTTCTATTCAGGCGCAAACAATCTTTTGTTTATGCGTTCTTGCTGATAAACGTAATCGTCTTACGCTGTAGTTGGCTCGCTCTGCGCGCTTGTTGCTGCTTCAATTTCTAGTGGAACCCATTGAAAAAATACGAACTTACGTGACATGGAGTGCGGCGCGAGCGTTTGTTTCTCCCCTGTGGCACCTGCTCAGGCCCAAAACGCTGTCCACTGTTTCGCCTTCGGATCGATCATTACCTTCCTTTTTTTTGTTTGAGAACTGGCGCCAATCACACGGTTCAAGTGGCGACCAGCAATATTGAAGGGAATCTCGACGCTCTGCGGGCGCTCAGCGGGATCGAGTGCAAAATCAAGTTTCCAGCCATTGCCGGCAATTGGTTCAAGGTCAAGATTGACTCGACCGAACCGTGTTGGCGTGTGCTCAAGGTGATACGGATAGCGCTCGACCGGGTTCGCTGAAATGATGCCTTCGAGCAAGCGCATGCGCGTGCCATCTTCAAGTAGAAGCATGTGCCGCAAATAACGCACGCACTCGGCACTTGCCCAGTTGTGCGGCATGTCTCCCCAGTCCTGGCCAACCAGAGCGTGCTGTAGCGGCTGCTCTTCGCGCCAGCAAAATAGTGGCGAGGCATGGTTCAGGAATCCGCGAAACGTCTTGTCGGCCCAGTCTGACAGACCTGCCCAGAGATAAACGTGGGCGACGAATGACGCGTTGTAATTCCAAACGCTCTCGTGCCAAAGCCATCCAGTTTCCGCCGGAACATCCTCCTGCGTGCATGCCTGCATGAGCGCGATGTGCCCGCGCACGATAGGATGATCTTTTTCGAAAACGATGCCTGGATAGATTGCGTGTGAAAGCGCCCATTGCGCGGTTTGTGGGCGCGGGCGATTCCATGGCTCGGGCTCGTGCCATGCGGGATCATCGTGCGCCAGCATGGGAAGGTAATCGAATCCGCGAGGGTCGTTCACCATTTCCTGTTTTGCAGCCGCGAGGAATGCGCTGCGAAGTTCGTTGTAAAACGTTCGCGCGACTTGGAGTGAATTCAGCTTCAGGCGCTCTGCAGCGTTGGCGACAGCCTTGAGGCCGGCAAGAGTCCACACCGTGTTAGTGAACTCGGACCGCACGCCGCCAATTCCACCATCCGCGAAACCCGGAGCCAGCAGGGCATAGCGGCCGTTCAGGCTAGTGCCGGCACGTGCGTCGTCGCGAAGTTTTTGCAGGAAATTAATTGCGTGCCTGACATTTGGTTCGAGATCCTTGAGAAGCTGCCAATCCTGCTTCAGTTCACATTGGCGCACCAGCGTGAACATGGCGATCGCTGTATCTTTCCAGTGTTCGCCACCGCCGCTGGCGACGATCTGACCACTCGGCGACTGTTTCGCCCACTCCGATAGCAAGCCCTCGTCGGCCTCTTTGTCGTATCCGAGATAACGCGCAGCTTCGAGCAGAAAATTGCCGTCAACTATCCAAAGCCCGCGATAGACCGTGGGCCCCACCTGAAAGACCAATTTGTGGTTCTTTACTTCTCGCGCCTGCTGAATGTTGCGCGCGCACGCGGTGAGAAATTGTCCCTGTTTATCCGGATAGCTCCAAGCAACGCTGCCGAATGGTTTCCAACTTTTCCAGAATTCGCGAGACTCCCCGAGGAGAGCGTCGGGATGTTGAAGCATGTCCTCTAAAGCGACTGAGGATTGGCTCTCTTGAGGAAAACGTACCAGGTACCGTAAGGGTTCATCGTGCGACGCGAGGCCGTGGGGCAAGTAAAGTGTGTATCCAGTTTCTTCCCAGAACGTTGCATAATCGAGCGCCGGACTTAACTTTGCCGCAACAAGGAATGGAGTGTTGGTAGTTGTATCATTCAGCGTGATGACCGGCGGGCCAGTCATCTGTTTCATGTGTCCGCACGTACGAATATGGATTCGCGGGATGGCAGCTACCGCCGCATGTTTCGGAAGAATGGTCATCAGCACGTTGTCAACGCGCCCTTCATTCTGATGGCGGGTGGCAAACGCGACTAGCTCGAGGGTTGCGGTTGGCCGATCGATCAAGGTGTGCACAATCGGAACGTTTGGAGCTTCGAGCCACTGGCGGAGGAGGCGATCATCCTGCATTCCAGCGAGCGAAAAAGTGCAAACCGTAGCAAAGTCTTCCATTCCCACCATGAGCCCGTGGGCGAAGGCGTAGCGGAGATCGCCGGCCTGGCCCACTAGGCTCTTTTTCGGATCGTCGGGAAAGCAAATGGTGGCTTGCGACAGGCGAGGCGCGTAGCGGAAATCGATTGCAGCCAGGCGACTGCTCGAACGGGAGTGATCATCTTTTGGTAATTGAGCCGAAACATTCTGTTGGCTCGCGACCGCCGCAGCTCCGGATGCGACTAATCCCTCCAGAAAACTCCTGCGGCTGAACCGGCCCATTTATTTGCCCCACTCCTCCTGGATTTGTTCCAATGTGCGGCCTTTGGTTTCGGGCACCATCTTCCATACATAAATCAGACATACAAACGAAAGCACGCCGTAAATCGCGAACGTTCCCCATAGATTCAGAACCTTGACCAGGCTAAGAAAGGTGAATGTGACCAGCAGCGTTCCCGACCAAAGCGTGGAAGTCGCGATCGAAGCAGCACGTCCTCTCACTTTAGTGGGGAAAATTTCAGAAATGATCAACCACGGCCCGGGACCCATTCCCAAGGCAAAAAACGCGACGTACAGGAGAATAGCTCCGAGCATGACGACCGGGGACAGGCCGTGGATATTCAACCCAATCACCAGTAACGTGAGCGCGATTCCCATGCCGCCGCTGGCCATGAGGAGAATCGCGCGGCGTCCCCAGCGATCGAGATAAATCATTGCGACAATCGTGAAAAGAAGATTGACAGCTCCGATGATCACGTTCGCGACCAGCGCCATACTCGTGGACTGTCCGGGAAAATGTTCACTCACAATAATGGAGCCGTAATAGAGCACTGTGTTTATTCCGGTGATCTGACAGAACAACGCCAGAAACATTCCGACGGCGAGGCGCTTCCGCATTCCCGACGAGAAAACTTCGCGCCACGATCCTTCTTCGCTGGCTGCGGCCTGTTCCACGGCCCGCACTTGTTCTCGCGCCGCCACAGTGCCAAAGATCCGCGTCAGGATTCGCTCGCCTTCCTCATGTCGCCCTCGACTCAACAACCAGCGCGGACTCTCAGGAATTGCGAGTAGCCCGAGAAAGAACGCAAGCGATGGAATGGCAGCGACCGCCAGCATCCACCTCCAGCTGTTTTCACCGAACGGCGCAATTTGCCAGCTGACGAGATAAGCAAACAATATTCCGATCACGATTGCCAACTGATTGAGGGAAACTAGCGTGCCCCGATTCTTAGGGGGAGAAATTTCAGCAATGTAAACCGGGGTGAGCACCGAAGCCAGACCGATGGCTAATCCGCCTATCAATCGAGCGACAGAAAACAGGGCAATACTATTTGCCGCGGATGCGCCAAGTGCCGACAGTGCAAACAATATGGCCGAAGCAATTAGAGACTTTTTGCGTCCGTAGCGATCTCCGATCATGCTCGCACCAGCCGCGCCTAGCAGGCAACCTAGAAGCAGGGAACTGGCGGCGATTTCGGTTTGAAGATTCGAAAGGGAGAACTGGCGGCGGAGAAGAAGTAGAACGCCATTGATGACAGCGGTATCGAAGCCGAAGAGAAATCCCGAGATCGCCGTGGTAGTCGCCACGAGCACGACATAGACAAGGTTATGTGCCTTGGCCCCGGTTATTTTAAGATTTGTGCCGGTTGGCACGTGCATGGATTCTCCTTGAGGGTTGGCGGGAGATCCCGCTCCACGGTGCATTTTCGGACTACATACAGGGCCCTATGCATCGGACGATTCATCCCGACCGAACGAACGCTTTGATCGTTCCGCACCTTTGGCCTTCAGACTCTCCGAAAGGACGGATAGTATATGCGCCGACATCGGCGGGGATGATGAAAGTCTCGGCGTAATGCACCACCATCGGATCGAAACTTCCAGTCGGACTCTCCACGATCGCTTCGCGTCCTTCGACCAGATTCAGCACATTTACGGTGTTCCGCGTGATATGGGGCGTTGTCCCATGAAACCAGGTTCGGCGGGTTTCAATGAATTCAAGTTCGTGCAGTCCGGTGCGCTCCTCACTCCATCTGGGTCCTTCGCAGACCCGTTCGACACGATTGATCAGACTTCGACGGACCCACTCGGTCCGTCTTTCCCACGCGATGTTTGCAATTCCATGGTCCAAGTGAATGGGCCGGGGCAGGCCATTTAACCCGAGTCGTCCCCAATCCCATAACTTGAAGGTAAAAATATAGGGTGTCGCGCTGATCTCAAGGACCATGCTGTTTTTGCCCGAGCAGTGGATTGTGCCGGCAGGAATCAGGAAATGATCATGCTTCATGGCAGGGAATCGGTTCACGTATTTCTCTGCCTGGAATGCCGGGCCGCCATTTTGCGCCGAGCCTAATTCGCGAATCATGGCATCACGATCAGCATCCGTCCTCAAGCCCAGATACACAGACCCGTCCTCAGCGGCATCGAGCATGTAATAGCTTTCATCCTGGGTATAGTTCATTCCGAACTGCTGGCGAATGTATTCGGTCCGCGGATGTACCTGCAATGAGAGATTCCCTCCACCCATGGTGTCGAGAAAATCGAAACGTATAGGGAATTCGGCACCAAAGCGTGTCAGGATATCTTCGCCAAGCAGTTTTTCTGGCTGCAAAAATGTGAGATTAATCGCAGGCAGTTCGACTTGAACGTTGCCGAAGCCAAGCAGCAGGCTGTTTTCTTCAGGGACACAATCGAAACACCAGGCATGATTCGGCGCATCACGCGGCAGGTCACAGACCTCTTCCATCCAGTGACCGCCCCAAGGACCGGGATCAAAATAAGGAACTACGCGAAACGGCCGACTAGCCACGTTCTCGAGTGCTGCGCGTATGCAATCGCCGCTTACGAGTTTCGGCTCGATGCCGTTCGTGTCCAGAAAGAAGTCGGCTTTCGGGAGTAGTTGCTTCTTGAGACGGTCCGCCGCGCGCCAGTCGACAAAGAACGCCCGTTTATATTTCAGGCTTGGTCGTTCAGTGAAATTATCCGAACCTAAGTTGGCAATCTCATTACGGCGCTGCCTACCCTGGATCTCCCAACGCGCCATGTCGGCGTAAATAAGAATGTTCGGATGTGGGGAAACCAGCGCGGCGCCTACGCCGACAATTAACAGCAGTCCACTTTGCCAGGTATTAGCTTTGTCGCGTGTCGCCTGCAGCTTGGGCTCATCGAAGAAAGTCTCCAGCTCGATATCATTCATCCGTCCAAAAACTGGATCGTCCGTCAAAACATTTGCAAGCATGTTGTCGATGCAATTAGCAGGTTTGAGCAGGGCTGGAGTGTAAATAGTCTCACCCGGACGGAGCCCCTCGTCGAGCGCCTGCATGATCTGCTTTTCGAATGCTCCCGGATAACACTCGACGCAAATCACACACGTTCGCTCGACTGCGGCTGGCCTCAGGCGATCAATAATTTCCTGCCAGCCCACCCAGCACTGCGATGCTGATGAACTAATTGGAACGTAGGGAAATTTGTCGTAGTTGGAGTGACGAGCCATTGGCTTGTTTCAATTCAGAGCGGTGCAAGTGATTAGCCGTGCTATGGTATTTCCGGTTCTTTCTTGATTTTTGAGTTTTGACGATCAACGCAAATCGCTCAAACGAAAGTCATATAGTTTCTTTTACCCGTAAATCGTAAGAGAAAAGTATCTCTAATGATGTATTCTGTCAAGGATTACCGACTGTCCGGAAAGATGAGACGCTTGATCAATGCTCCGGGTGATCACAGCTCCATAATCTCTTTATCTGTTTAATTGACCGCCTTTCGAAGCTTCGAAATTGTTTTCGATTCTGGATAGTAAAACGATACGATTACTCGATCAGTGATTTATCGACACACGTGGAGGCCCAGATTTGCCTAAGGAGAGCCGGATTCAGAGAAGGTCCCTCGGCAATGGCGGCACAGCCAGCGAGGGTTGGGACAGTCCGGACAAACAACAGCTCCGGCTAAACGCGATCCTTACTGCTTTACAGCAGTCAGGTTCGGTCTCGGTCGAAGGTTTGAGCAAGGAACTCGATGTCTCTCTGGTGACGGTTCGGCGCGACTTGGACGAGCTGGAACGTCAGGGGCTCCTGCGGCGTACGCACGGCGGCGCTGTTTCCATCGAGCCTTTTTTCTATGAGCCGTTCCGGAATGATCGATCTTTCCAGGCGCAAGTTGAGCGGTTTGCCGACGAGAAGCGGCGGATCGGGCGGGCCGCCGCTGCACTCATCAAAGAGGGTGAAATCATCTCGCTTACTCCCGGAACAACCACGACCGAAGTAATTCGCGGATTACCCCTTAACCATCGCCTCACCGTAGTGACAAGCACTGTGAATGTCGCTATGGAGCTTTCGAAACGCAAAGATCTCGAAGTTTTTGTAACCGGAGGGCACCTTCGGGGAGATTGGTTCTCGCTGGTCGGACCAACTGCAGCGCAAAGCCTGACTCATCTGTTGATTTCCACTCTGTTTGTGGGTGCTGATGGAATCGATTCCAAGCATGGAGTAAGTTGCTTCAGTCCCGACGAAGCGCAGCTAAATTCCACCATGGTCAAACATGCGCAGCGAAAGATAGCTGTTGTGGACCACAGTAAATTCGGCGTAGTTGCGGGCTGGCGAATTTGTCCGACCTCTGACCTTGACATTCTCATCACCGATTCGGGAGCTACCGACGAGATGGTAGAGCCATTTGAGAAGGCGCAAGTTCAAGTGATACGGGTCTGACCTGCCGGCACTCTGTCGATGGCTGACGAATGTGCCCCGAACAGTCGAATCTAAATTCAACCAATACCTTGCAGGCGCTGGACAGCGCCGAGCGTCGTCTTCGATCAATCCACCTGCAACCAGCCCAAAGGTGCCGTAGAGTTTTACGCGGTGGATTCAATTCTGGCGTATTCGGCATATTTCGGTCATTTTTATGCACGTTTATGCCGTATTAAAGATACTATTTGCTAGCGTAAGCCTCCGGCTCCGGTATATGCTGCATTTCTCCGGAGGAATAAATGTCGAATCGATCGTGGGACTGGAGCCGCAGATCGTTTTTGCAAGCGAGCTTGGCGACAGCAGCTTTGCCAAGAATTCCAGCTTTTGTTTCCGCCCGGGCTGCGCGCACACATCTCCCATCCATTCCTACAGTCCACGATCTTGCGGCTGACCGCCTGGTCCATACCTGGCGGGATCTCTACAATCTGCCGACAACGCAAAACGAGCTCGGGTACGTGCAGGCAACGAAGTCGGTTTCGGGACTGACTGCCTTGTCGGTTCCGCCGTTCGCTTGCTGCGGAGTTCCCGACACGCCGTGGAGCCCCGGTTTCTTGATCACCTGCGAACTGTTTTTGAATGGAAAGATCCTGCTGGCATATTCACCGGGTGGGGACACGCTTACGTACCAATGGCTTCCGCATCGCTTCGTGCGTGAAACCCAGGCTGAGGGTTTGAAGTTCACCTCAGAAACCTTCATGCCGACAAAGTGCCATGCGGTAGCACAGCTAATTCGCATGAAGAACCTTGGGACTTCAGCACGAAAAATAAATCTTGCTTTTGATATGCGCGCGGGTGTCGCAAACAAAAGGAGTGCATGGTTCATCAATTCTCCAGGGGAAGCGGATAACGCGATCCGCTCGGATTCCGGCCGAGGCGCCCTGATATTTACGGCGCAGCATAGTCCGGCGGTATCAGTACAGGGGATTGCCCCCAGAGCGAACCGGGTCGAGTCTGGCCGCATGCTGTCGTTCGACGTTACACTCGGGCCCGGAGAAACCAAAGAATTTCATTACGTGAATGTTGTGGAGGGAACGGCAGAGACGGCGTTAGCGGCGTATGACCATCTTCAATCGAGATTCAACGAGGTCGAACGCGAGAACGAATCATCATTTAACGGCTTGCTGAAATCAGCATTTACTCCGGGCAACTCCGATTTCTCTGGCCACCTTCCGCAACTCGAAACGGACAGCGAATCTCTGTGGGAGTTGTATCAGGCGGGCTTTCGCAACCTGATGTTTGCCCGGCGCGCTTCTCCTGAATCGAAGTATGGCACCACCTACATCACTCTAGGTGGTCACGTCATTCCTACGCTCAGTTTTCCATGGGACACGTCGCTCACGTCGCTGAGTATCGCGCTGCTTGATCCCGAGGCGCTGCGCCGCTTGGTCGAAAACTGGTTCATCCAAGACATGCATCAGCACCTCGCGACCGACTACGTGAGTAGTGAAGCGATGGGCCCGTGGTACGCAGTGAACGACATGGCGATTGTGCGCTGTGCCGCGAATTATCTCCGCGTGACCGGCGATTTTGCATGGCTCGACAAACGAGTCGGCGACCATAAAACGATTGATCACCTGGTTGATCATGCCACCTATTGGAAGCAACTCGACAAACAAGGCCATGGACTGGGCGACTACGGCAAGATCGAGAACCTACTCGAAGTGGTGAGCACATACTTGCACGAAACCGCCGGCATGAATGCAGGGAATGTGTTTTCGATGCGCTTTGTCGCCGACCTGCTCGACCGTCGCGGAGATTCCTCTCGCGCTACGCAATTGCGTGCCGAAGCAAAAGAATTGGCGCAGCGTATTAATGACAAGCTCTATGTCCGCGAGAAGGGTTGGTGGAAGTGTGGTTACCCGGACGGCAGTTTCGTCGAAGTGCGGCACTGCTACGATTTTCTTTCTGTTCTCGACAACATGCCGGAGGATCTCACTGATACTCAGAAACAGGAGATGAGCCGCTTTTTCTGGCAGGAACTTCACAGCGAATACTGGATGCGAGCGCTCTCTGCGAATGACGTAGACGCCACCTGGAACATCCGGCCTGACCATAGTTGGCTGGGCGCGTATGCGGCATGGCCGCCCGCAACGGCCAAGGGTCTGTATAAGACGGATATATCGTCGTCGCGAGTCGCCGCTTGGCTGAAGAATCTTGCGAAAGCTGGCAATCAAGGGCCGATCGGGCAGGCGCATTTCGTGGAAACCGTTTTCCCGCTGGAACACGGCGCGGCGTATAAATGCCCAGAGGATCCGCCTTACATTAATGACTGGTGCTGCATCGCTGGCGGAGGCTTTACGGATCTAGTCATCGACACGATCTTCGGCGCGAACTCGACATTGTTCGACGGTCTCAAAGTACAACCGAAGCTGGCGGACTTCGATGCGAAAGCTCGGCTGCTGAATCTCCGCCATCAAGGCAAGCAGTATTCCATCTCGGCAAAGGGTGCCTCGCTTGCAGGCTGAACGTCTGAGCACAATGATGCAGGAGTATTTCCGGTGAAGGCATTAGCCATCGATCTGGGAGGCACGCACGCTACCTATGGCTTAGTCGAAGACCGGGAAATTCTTGCGCATGAAACCCTCGAAACCGATCACGCCAAGAGTTTAAATGCAGTGCTCCCGAGAATCAGCGATGCCATTCGCCTTTTGGTCAAGAACAACGGTCTTACACTGCAAGATATTTCGGGAATCGCCGTGGGAATTGCTTGTATTGTCGATTCCCGCGCCATGCGGGCATTGGCGACGCATGGGAAATACGATGACGCAGGCAGCATCGATCTCGGTCGCTGGGCTCGCGAAGAGTTTGGCCTTCCTCTTCGTCTCGAGAATGATGCGCGAATGGCGCTTTTGGGCGAAAGCTTTGCCGGCGCGGCTCGCGGCTTTTCTGATGTAGTGATGATGACGTTAGGCACCGGCATCGGGGGCGTGACGATGATCGAAGGCAAGCTGCTCCGCGGCAAGCATTTCCAGGCGGGCTGTCTTGGCGGACATTTTCCGGTGCTCTTTTCCGGACGCCGGTGCACTTGCGGCGGCATTGGATGCGCCGAGGCCGAAGCATCGGGATCGTCCTTGGCCGCGGTTGTTAGCGATTGGCCGGAGATCGCGAGCAGCGCGCTGGCTAAATATTCAGACCTCGGTTTCAAAGAATTGTTCGCTGAAGCGGCAGCAGGAGATCACATCGCATGCAGCATTCGCGACCGATGTTTGAAAATCTGGGCAGCAGACGCGGTGGCGTTGATCCACGCTTACGATCCGGAAATTCTAGTTATCGGCGGTGGCGTTATGAAAAGCGCAGAGGTGATACTTCCCGCGGTTGAGTCTCACGTCCAGCAATATGCGTGGACGCCGTGGGGCAAAGTGCAAGTCCGCGCCGCTGAGTTGGGAAATAACGCTGCATTACTCGGAGCAGTTCCACTGCTCAGCGAAGGCAGAGCTGAACAAAATCGAAAGGCAAGCCAATCAGACTAATGAAAGTACTCTTATTTGTCCTCTTTTGCGTTACGTTGATGTGCAGTCAAACCTCTTCCCGCAAAGACGAGAAGCCTCTTCCGCTGCCAGCCTTCAGCTATACCGGGGGGTGGCTCGGAGCCGATGATGCCTATTCGGTTCCGATTGCGAAGAACACGAGCGTCTGGTTGTTTGGCGACACATTCGCAGGAAACAAGGACACGAAGCTGCGCAGCAATGCGACCACAATGGTGCGGAACAGTGTAGGCATTTCTGTTTGCAAGCCCGGTTCGGAGTGCACCATGCGGTATTACTGGCAGAAGCCCTACACTGCGAAACCACGCTCGTTTTTCGATACCGGCACAGACGCCCTTTGGTATTGGCCACTTGACGGCTATTTCGACGGTAAGGCCCTTTACGTTGCCCTTCTAGCGGTGCAAAACAAACCCGGCGCAGGCGCCGACGCGGCTTTCGTGTTTGGCTTTGAGATCGTAGGCACAAAACTGGCGATCATTGACGATGTCCACTCATCACCAGAAAAGTGGCATGTCACCATTCAGGACCTTACGGATACTCATCTTTGGGCAGGCGTTTCGATGGTGCCGCAGGGCAAGTATGTAATCTGGTATTCGCAAGTGAGCACAGGCGAAGGTCACGGTTTTATGACCGCCATGCGTGTGCCGGCCGATAAGATGGGAAAGCCAGCCGGGAACTGGGAATACCTCAATAAATCGAATCAGTGGGTTGCAGGGCTGGCGGGGCAAGATGCGATGCATCTTATCGAACAGCCCATCAGCGAGATGTCAGTACGCTACCACCCCTCAATCAAAAGATGGCTGGCGCTTTCAGCCGGGCCGGAATTTCCTTCCCCACGAGCGGTCGTACGGCTTGCGGATTCGCCGATTGGACCTTGGTCTAGCCCACAAACGGTTTATCAATTCCCCGAAATGAACCGCGATAATCCCGGGTACGACAAAGATACCTTTTGTTATGCGGTAAAGGAGCACATCGAATTTGCTGAGAGCAAGATTGCGATGACATATGCGTGCAATTCCGTGGTTATTGCGAAGGCGATTGCAAATATGAAGATTTATTTTCCGCGAACTGTGATGCTTGACCTACCCAAGTGACGGCATTCATCAACATTATGATTCGAAGGGTTTCTGCCTGTTGCCTGTTCCTGCTGTTGAACGGAGTTTTAGCCGCTGGCCAAAATCTCGCTTCAAACCACAAGCTACTTGTCAAGGACACAGCATTTCGCAGCGCATCACTGCAGCGCGAAATGCATTACCGCATAGTTCTTCCGGAGGACTACAGGAACGGTGGGAGATTCCCCGTGCTCTATCTGTTACATGGGATCTTCGGCGATTATAAAAACTGGGACAACCGGACCCATCTGGAAGATTACGCCAAGGACATGGGAATAATCATCGCCATGCCCGATGCCGACGACTCGTGGTACAGCAACTCGGCTACAGTTCCCACCGATAAATTTGAGGATTACATCATCAAGGATTTGATTCCCGAAATCGATGGAAATTTCAGGACTATTCGTGACCGCCACGCGCGCGCCATTGCCGGGCTCTCTATGGGCGGGTATGGAGCCGTAAAGCTTGGATTGAAATATCCGGAACTGTTCGTGTTCTCAGGCAGCTTAAGTGGCGCGTTCAATGCTACTCAGAATCTCGATGCCCTACGTCCTGAATTTCGAATCAAATTGCTGGAAGTTTTCAGCAGTGAAGGCAGCAGCACCCGGACGGAGAACGATGTTTTTACTTTGTTGAATGCTAGGCATGAAATTCCGTATCCATACTTCTACCTGGCATGCGGCACTTCGGACTTTTTCTTGGACACGAATCGTGCTTTTGCGCAACAACTCTCGTCGAGGAATTTGCCATACGAATACCACGAAACCGCCGGGGGCCATACGTGGGCGTATTGGGATGGTGCCGTGAAACCGTTGCTGCAGGCGGTTGACCGTGCCTTGGAGACTGGCCGTGCAGCTACCAATAAAGACAGGGCGAACAAAAACACGCACTAGGGCGCGAACGCGATTACCGCGCTATTTCCTCACGAAAGACATGAATGAGCACGAATTATTTAGCCGAGAAGCTGCAGAGTAAAGCGGTTCTCGGGCTGCCCTGCGATCTCGGTTTCGATGGCAAACAGTCCTCCAGCCAGGCGATCGCCCGGTGCTGCATCGTTGGAGGCGGTTGTAACGTACAGAGTTCGGAGGTCAGGACCTCCGAATGTACACGTAGTTACATTCCTGACCGGCATTTCAATCACGCGATCAACTTTCCCATCCGCAGCGACACGCACGATGCAGCCCCCAAAGAATCGGCAGTTCCACAGAAATCCTTCAGAGTCCACGGTCGAGCCATCTGGCAATCCGCGAGAAAAATCTTTCAGCAGCGGTCGCTCGCCCGAGATGTTGCCGGTTTGCGGATCATAGTCGAAGGCCCAAATCACGTTTGCGAGCGTGTCGCCGGTATAAAAGCGCCTCCTATCCGGACTCCAGGCGAGTGTGTTGGAGATGCCGATATTCCGCCGATGAATGGTCACGCGACCATCGGGGTCAATGCGGTAAAGAATACCTTCCTGGCCACCCGCTTCGCCGAGCGATCCATCGGCATTAACATTGTTGCGCATGGTGCCGACCCAAAACGATCCACGGACATCGGCACGTCCATCGTTGAGCCGAACTCGCGGCCAGCCCTCGAGTTTGAAAATTGGATCGCGTCTAAAATCGGTTTCTGGTTCCCAGAGGATAATTCGTGACGCGAGTGCCACCACAATCACAGCATCATTGTTGGTGAGAGAGAGCGCGGTCACCGGTTCGTCAAACATCCAGGAGCGGACGCACTCGTCGCTAGGGTTGAAGCGATGAATAAGGAAACGATTGATGTCCGTCCAGTACACGGCGGCGTGAGCTTCGTGCCAAATCACGCCTTCGCCGCAGCGGTCTCCGCTGGGCGCCACACAGATTGGATTTAATTTCATTCGACTTTGGTGAGAAGCTATGACAACATGCTCCGCCAGACGACAGCCGCTCCAGTATCATTCTGAATCGCACTCTTGCGCAATCTCGATGTCTAAGTTACGGCACGATCGGCTACCCAATGGACGTAAAGTGGTCTGGGTAGGAGGGGGAACGCTACAGCTCGCATTGGCTGAAGGTGGCGGCCACATCGCGGCACTTCGCAGTGAACATTGTGACGAATCGTCGAACCCCTACTGGCAGCCACCATGGCCGTCACTTGAGCCTTCCGCGGTAACACCGGAAATCGTGAATGAGCAGTACGGCGGGCGGCCTGAGGGCAGATTGCTGGCCTCGATACTTGGGCATAGTCTGGCTCTCGATCTGTACGGCGCGCCATCGAAAGAGGAAGCAGCGGCCGGAGCGGTCACACACGGTCAAGTTGGAGTGCAGCCTTGGACCTGGCGCGTGAATGGTGCAAACAACGTAGTGGGTGAATGCGATGATTCATTGGGACAGTTCAGATTTTCGCGAAGCATCAAAATGGCCGGCCGCTATGGGGTCATTGAAGAAAGAGTCAAGAACTTAAGTAGCTCGGATCGCCCAATCTGCTGGCAGCAACATGTGTCGTTTGGCCCGCCATTCTGCGAAGAGGGATTCTGGGCAAACGCGAACTGCGATATTGGCACCACTCATCCGGAGTCGTTCGGCGTCGGTGCAAGTTTAATCCCTAACACTGAAACTCGTTGGCCGCTCGCGCCGCAAAAAGATGGTGGACAGCGCGACTATCGCGAGCCGCTAAGGTCCGATGCACAAGCAAATGATTTCTCCGGTTTCCGAATGCGACCCTCCGATGAACTGGGATATTTCGTCGCCGGCAATACGCGTTTGAAGTTCGCTGTGTTTTACATTTGGCCGAGAAGCTTTTTTCCGTGGCTTGGCATCTGGGATGAGCACCATGCGCGTGCCGGAAATCCCTGGCGGCAGAATGTTTCCGTGCGAGCTTTTGAATTCGGCGCTTCGCCTTATCCGGATTCGCGGCGCAATCTGCTCAGCCGTCCGCGGCTCTTTGATCTCCCAACTTATCTCGTCTTACGCGCCGACAACACTCTTTGGGTGCGGTACATAATGGGGATATTCCCATGCATTTCTGAATCCGCAGATCTTGAGTTTTCGGGTGGCGCCATATCTCTGGTAGGTTCGCGCGGTGAAGTCGGTCGCATGGATTTACCAGAGGCTTGCGCGAGCGCTCCCCGGGAGGTGATGAACCGATGAAAATCTCGGATCTTCGGGCTACTACGGTTGCGGTTCCGCTCCAGGCGCCGCTGCGTCACGCCAACGGAACCCACTGGGGAAGATTTGTCCGAACGATTGTGGAAGTGGAAACGGATGAAGGACTGATTGGTTTAGGCGAGATGGGTGGTGGCGGAGAAAGCGCCGAAAATGCAATTCGCGCGCTCAAGAGCTACCTGGTTGGTCACGACCCGCTGCAACTCGAGCAGCTTTACTGGAAGATTTGCAATCCCACGGCTTCTCTCTATAACAATCGCGCGCAGCTACATGCCGCCATCGAATTTGCCTGCATCGATCTTGTCGGAAAAAAGCTCGGTATTCGTGCCTGCGATCTGCTCGGAGGCGCATTGCGCGAAGAGATTCCCTTCGCCAGCTATTTGTTTTATCGGTATCGCGATCCCCAAACCGGTCTTGGCGGAGAAGAAACTGCTGCCGAGATGGTGACAACAGCCAAGGAGCTAAAACGGAAATGGGGATTTCGCTCGCACAAGCTCAAGGGAGGAGTCTTTTCTCCGGATCACGATCTCAATGTGTACCTGGCTTTGGCCGCGGAATTTCCTAACGATTCCTTTCGGCTCGATCCTAATGCGGCGTGGAGCGTCGAGGAATCCATTCGGATCGGCCGGGCAATCGAGCACGTCCGCAATGATTATTACGAAGATCCCTGCTGGGGAATGGAAGGCATGCGTCGTGTACGCCGGTTCGTGAACATTCCAACTGCGACCAACACCGTGGTAGTGAACTTCGAGCAACTGGCGGCATGCATTCAATCCGACGCCATTGATGTGATTCTGCTGGACACAACTTTCTGGGGCGGCCTGAGGCAGGCGTGGATGGCTGGACTGGTCTGCCAGAAATTTCAGCGTGGCATCAGCGTTCATTCTAGCGGCGAGTTGGGCATTCAGCTGGCTACCATGCTGCATTTGGGTGCGAGCTTACCCAATCTAACCTTCGCCGCCGACGCGCACTATCATCATGTGCTCGATGACATTATTGTAGGCGGCAAGATGAAGTACGTTGATGGGAAAATTTCGTTGCCCCCCGCCCCGGGACTTGGCGTGGAGTTGGACCGGGACAAGTTGAGCAAATATGCGGAGCTCTTTCGAAAAGAAGACGGCTACGCATACGATCGCGATCCTAAGCGGCCCGATTGGTTCGCGATCGTACCTGAAACGCGCTTCGCCAAGCCTGCTAGAACTGTCAGGGGAGCTGGGAATCGCGGCAGCCGCAATAAAAAATGAGCAAGCGCAGCGGAGAATATGACGACGCAAGAGTGGGCAAATAAGGTTGCAGTCATCACCGGCGGCGCATCAGGAATTGGCGCCGCCGCTGCGGAGGAGTTTGCTGCCCGCGGTGTAAGGGTTGTGATTCTCGACCGAGTTCAACCAGCGAAGAGCGAGGACGCACTGTACATCGCCTGCGATGTCGCTTCTTCCGATGACGTAGGAGCAGCCGCTTCTCGCGTTTCTGGCGAGTTTGGCGAGATCGCCTTTCTCGTGAACAGCGCTGGCATCCAGCGATACGGCACGGGCGAAACCACTTCGGAAAAGACCTGGGACGAGGTGATGGCGATCAATGTGAAAGCCATGTTCCTCACCTTTCGGGCTTTTTTCCCGCTGATGAAGCGGCGTGGCGCTTCGGTTGTGAATGTGTCCTCCGTCCAGGCTGTAGGAGCCTTGCCGAACTCCGTTGCCTACGTGACCAGCAAGCATGCAATCGCAGGATTGACGCGAGCGCTTGCCATAGATCATGCGCAGGACAATATTCGCGTAAATTGCGTTTGCCCTGGCGCTGTGGATACTCCGATGTTACGGTCGAGCCTGCAAAACACCGAGGGATTGGCTCCTTTGCTCAATGAAATCGGACAACTCCACGCGCTCGGACGAATTGCGCGTCCCGAAGAAGTGGCAAAAGTAATTGCATTCTTGTGCAGCGACGATGCTTCGTTCACGACCGGCGGGATCTATTTAGTGGACGGTGGAATGACGGCGCTAGTCGCCGGCAAGCCGCCTGCGAAGGTGTCAAGCCAGTGACTCCCGGCGGGCTTCGCAAGTGGTGCGAGAACAAACGTTGCGAGAGCATCTTTCTGTTTATCTCGATCATATCTCTGTGCATCGGGATAATCGTGGCCCCAAGTTATGCGCAGGATGTGACTGCGACTCGACTGAGTGATGCCGCGCGATTTATGTCAGCCGGAAATCTTGTCCTCGCGGAACGTGAGTTGCAAACAGTGCTGCGCGCATCGCCTAAAGAATATAGAGCCCTCGATTTGCTCGGCGTGGTTCGAGTTTTGCAGCATCGTGAAGCTGATGCCGAGGCGCTCTTCCAACAAGACGTTGAGAGCAAACCCGACTTCGCGAGCGCGCACGCACATCTGGGAATTCTTTACCTGCAATCTGGCCGTGACGGCGAAGCCATCCCCGAGCTCCAGGCAGCTATCCGCCTCGACCCCGCTCGTACCGATGCCTCTGATGCGCTAGTACATATTTTCCGCATCCATGCCCAGGA
This sequence comes from Terriglobales bacterium, assembly GCA_050746025.1. GTDB lineage: Bacteria > Acidobacteriota > Terriglobia > Terriglobales > Acidobacteriaceae > Gp1-AA145. The sequence goes on from JBOGLH010000038.1 coordinate 22,877, forward strand.
GGCCGCGAGCAGCGGCGATCCGAAGCAAGCCCTAGGACTGCTGATTGAGGCGCGTAAGCTCGCGCCCGAAAATCCGGATGTGGAATTTGAATTTGCGTCAGCGGCCTTCCAAATGTCTCTAGTGCAGGACGCGGCCGACGGTTTTCAGGAAACATTGAAGCAACGCAAAGACGATGCGCGGGCGGTGTATGGCTTGGGTCGCGCATACGGAGGAATGGGAAAGCTCGAGGAAGCGCGCCAGCAGTTTGAACATTACGTCGCCTTGCGTCCAGATGATCCGTTGGGATACTGCTCGTTAGGCATCACGCTCGCGGCGCTGGAACGCCCTGAAGAAGCGAGAACACAGTTTGCGAGATCGGTCGCGCTTGCGCCGGAACAGAGCGAGGCTTACTTTCGACTTGGAGTCATGGAACTTCATCTCAACAACTTGGATCAAGCCAGAATTGACTTAAAGCGCGTGCTCGACCGCGATCCGAAACATGCCGGTGCTTTATCGGCTTTGGGAAGAGTTGAGTTCATGCAGAAACATTACGCCCAAGCTGCAGATCTTCTGCAGAGTGCCGTCGCCAATGATGAATCGTTTCACGAGGCCCACTACTATCTTGGCCTTGTTTATGGCCGAATGGGAGAAAAGGACAAATCGAACCAAGAGTTTCAGAGAGCCACGCAACTGGAACACGAAGAGGTCGAGAAACGGAAAGCACTTTGGAATCGGCTCGAGTTACCTCCAGGCACTCCTGAGCAGAAGTAGCTGACGAGGTGGCTCACGTAACGTGAAAGACACAATCCTCGCCTCATCGCCCACGCGAGACAAGGATTGGATCCCGGAGTCCTTTCACTTCAGTCTCTGCTGACCGCTAACCTCGGTTGCATGCTTTTAGGCAGTGGGCTCTCATTGCTTGACCCGTTGATCGTGCGCTGGCTTATCGATACTGCCATTCCCAGGCGCGACCTGAGGCTGGTTCTCCTTGGCACGCTTCTCTTTTGTGTGATTTATCTCATAAGTGTGGCCGTGAACTATGCCTCGGCTTTCTTGAGCTCGATCATAAGCCAAAGAATGGTGTTCCGGATCCGGGTTTCGTCGTTGCGACACGTACAAAACTTGCCCGCTAAGTACTATGGAAATGCGAAAGTGGGAGACACACTTTATCGGCTGGAGCAGGACGTAGAGCGGGTTGCTGAGCTCAGCGGAGACATTCTTCCATTAACTCTGCAGATGACAATTCTCGGGGTCATGGTGCTCGTCACCATGGCATGCCTCAATTGGCGGCTGACAATCATAGTCGCCCCTCTATTGCCAGTTTTTTACCTGTTGCAACGGCAATATTCAAATCGGCTCAAGCAAGCGGCAGACAAGGTACAGAATCAGTCAGGAAAGCTCAGCGGGTTTTTGCAGGAGCACCTGGTCGGAATGCTTCAGCTACAACTGTTAAATCGGACCGGAACACAGACCGCGAAGTTTGCCCGCATTGCGGCAGATGCGGCTCGGTACCAGATTCATCAGCGCGCGACGGAGATGTCGTTTGGGATCAGTTCGGTTTCGGTCATCGTGCTCGGCATGGGTTTGATTCTTGGCTATGGTGGACTTGAGGTGACGCGAAATTCTTTAACTATCGGAGGCCTGGTGGCTTTTTATGGTTACGTATTTCGATTGTTCGCCCCGGTCAGCATCGCGATCGATCTTCAGTCGCGGTTACAGCGGATAGGCGCTAGTATTCGGCGCCTCATAGAGCTGGCAGACAGCACGCCGTCGGTCAGGGTGAGTAC
>JBOGLH010000039.1:0-57425 GCA_050746025.1 Terriglobales bacterium
ATGATGCCGAAGATTGCGCGCGTCAGATTGATCAGCTCAGGCGAGATCCCGGCTTAACAGAGGAATGCGCGGGTCGCGGTTTCCAAGTTGCCTGCGAGAAATTCACCGCACCGCGAATGCTCGAGCAATACCAGCGCGCCTATCAGGAACTTTTATTGAGGGTAAAGATCGCATGAGGGGGAAGCTAAGCTTTCGTTTCTTCGCTCATTCATGGATATCAGACTGGAACCATGGCAATGCGCATTTTCTTCGCGGCCTTGCGAACGAGTTGATCAACCAGGGACACGATGTGCGCTGCTACGAGGAGCGCAACGGTTGGTCAGTGCGAAACCTTGCCGAGCAGGCGAACGACGCTGTTGCGCAAGCGGCTTCCGATTTCAGGCGAGCATTTCCGAAGCTGGATGTGCGCCCTTACAGCAACGATTCCAGCCTGCAGGAATTTCTTTCTCGCGAACTGCGCGGCGCTGATGTTGTTGTGGTTCACGAGTGGAACACGCCCGAGGTGGTGACAAATATTCTTTCCCTGAAACAACAGTTGGGATTTCGTGTTCTGTTTCACGACACTCACCACCGCGCATATACCAACCCGAGGGAGGTTCTGCGCATTCCTCTATCTGAATTCGATGGCGTCTTAGCCTTCGGGGAGGCGATCCGCAGAATTTATTTGGACGCATTCGGCGTGAAAAAGGTCTGGACGTTTCACGAAGCGGCCGATACCTCACATTTTTTCCCCTACGACGCGCCCAAAAATACCGATGTAGTCTGGATAGGCAACTGGGGTGACGATGAGAGAACGAGGGAGTTGCAAGAGTTTTTAATCACTCCCGCATCAGTCCTGCGCGATTATAGATTTGCAGTGCATGGCGTGCGGTATCCCGACGAAGCGCTGGGCAAACTTGCGGCTTCCGGAGTGGAATTTCGAGGTTATCTTCCGAACCTCCGAGCTCAGGAGATCTACAGCCGTAGCCGGATCAGTTTGCATATTCCACGCCGCTTCTACGCCAACGGACTCAGTGGCGTGCCAACCATTCGGGTTTTCGAAGCCTTAGCTGCGGGTTCGCCGCTGGTGTGCGCACCATGGAGCGATAGTGAAGGGCTGTTCCGACCCGGTCAGGATTACATTTGCATTCCCAATCAATCCGCGATGATAAGCGAATTGAAACGTTTGTTGCGCGACGACGCAGCTCGGCAGCAATTGGCGTCGAGCGGGCTTCAGACAATACGAGCGCGGCACACTTGCGCTCATCGTGCTCAGCAGCTTGAAGAGATCTGTCACGAACTGGAGAACTGACCGAATGAAAATCTATGTCTTCGGGTCGAGCCTGACGTCGTGCTATTGGAATGGCGCGGCGACATACTATCGCGGAATTTACAAGAACTTGAGCCGTTTAGGCCATGAAGTCACTTTCGCCGAACCGGATATTTACAATCGGCAGCAAAACCGCGATTGCGCTGTAATCAATTACGCCACGGTCCGGGTCTATGAAACTCCGCGCGAGTTGGAGAAGGTGCTCTCCGAAGCCTGCAATTCCGATCTCATTATCAAGCACAGCGGCGTGGGCGCTGACGATGAGTTGCTGGAAGCTGAGGTCCTGCGCTGCGGTTCGGACGCGACTCGGGTTGCATTTTGGGATGTCGATGCACCTGCTACTTTGGCGCGTGTAGATCAAAACCCGAAGGATCTATTCCGCGAGCTGATCCCGAAGTACGACTTCATTTTTACGTATGGGGGCGGCGATGCTGTCGTTGAACATTACACACGGCTAGGCGCCCAAAATTGTATTCCGATCTATAACGCACTTGATCCCGATACGCACCACCCGGTGGCGCCCGATCCAAAATTTAAATGCGATCTAGCATTCGTTGGAAACCGTCTGCCGGACAGAGAAGCGCGAGTAGAGCAATTTTTCCTGGCTGCCGCGGAGAGGGCACCGGAATTCCAATTCCTCCTCGGTGGGGAGGGTTGGGGAAGCAGAAGCTTACCCAGCAACGTTCGCTGGATCGGACATGTTGGCACTGATCTTCATAATGCGATCAACTGCTCCGCGCGCATGGTGTTGAACATCAATCGCGAATCAATGGCCCGAACCGGTTTTTCTCCTCCGACTAGAGTATTCGAGGCAGCGGGAGCTGCTGCTTGCCTCATCACAGACGCGTGGACGGGAGTAGAGGAGTTCTTTGAGCCTGGGCGAGAGATCCTGGTGGCGCATAGTGCCGATGACATTGTCAGTTACTTGCGCGACATTGCGCCAACGGATGCTCAACAGATAAGTTCGGCGATGCACACGCGCGCGCTGCGCGATCACCTGTACACATCTCGCGCCAATCTGGTCAACCAGATTTTGCAGGTCTCGCCGACCACGAAGCGACCCGCACCACTCGCTGAGTCTGCGGCGTAAGGGAATAAGGTGAAGATCGTCATTTGCGGATTATCGATCACCTCATCATGGGGTAACGGCCACGCGACTACCTATCGGGCCCTGAGCCGTGCTTTGCGCGCGCGCGGCCATCAGATCGTTTTCTTTGAGCGGGATGTGGAGTGGTATGGCTCGAACCGCGACATGCGGCCACCTTTCTGCCGCGTCCACCTGTACGAACAATGGCGAGACGTGGTGAATCTTCTGCGCCGGGAACTGGCTGATGCCGATGTAGCCATGGTTGGGTCGTTCTGTCCAGACGGCGTGAAGGCCATCGACGCCGTGCTGAATTCGGGAGCAGGCGTCAAGGCCTTCTACGACATAGACACGCCGATTACCGTTTCGAAGCTGCGCCTCGGCGACGCTGAATATCTGCGCCGCGATCAGGTCCGTGGCTTTGATATCTACTTCAGCTTCACCGGCGGTCCAATGCTTGATGAATTGCAATCTCGATTCGGGGCCAAGCGAGCCGTACCACTTTACTGTTCATTTGATCCTGATCGTTATGGATGGCGTGAGCCCGATCCACGGTATCAGTGCAACCTCAGCTATATGGGAACTTATGCGTTCGATCGCCAAAAGAAACTGGAAGAATTATTCTGTAAGCCAGCCGTGGCCATGCCAGAGAAGGATTTCCTGCTTGCAGGATCGCAATATCCAGTTCAAATAGTATGGCCGAAGAATGTTAGGCGGATCGTTCATCTGGAGCCCGAGTTTCACCCTTATTTTTATTCGTCGTCGCTGTTCACGTTGAATCTGACTCGCGACGAAATGGTCAAGGCAGGGTACTCGCCATCTGTGCGGATTTTCGAGGCGGCTGGCTGTGGGACGGCGATAATTTCGGACGCGTGGCCAGGGCTTGAGAGTTTTTTCAAACTTAATGAAGAAATTCTTTTGGCCTCTTCGGCTCACGACGTAATTTCATTTCTAGAGATGGACCAGCAACAAGCTATGAAAATCGGCCGACGCGCCCAGGAACGCGTGTTGGCCGAACATAGCGCCGCCCGGCGGGCCCTTGAGTTTGAGCAGATCGTAGGCTCAAAGGCGCCACTGGGGCAACCTGCGTAAAAAATTGAGCCACAGTAAAAAAGAGCCAGGCTCTTCAGCCTGGCTCTTAGAACAGAAGGACGAAATTGTTACTACTGAACGGTGTTTGCGGTAGCGCTGGGAGTTAACAGGCTGCTAGTTTTGCCAGTGTTGCCGACCGTGCGGGCATACTTGCGCACAGCCGCCAGGAACGGTTCACTACCATTCGGAGGCGTCACTTTGCCGCTGAGGATGGTGGCGAACGGAATCATTTTTCCAAACAAGAGCCGAGTTTCGTCGCGGTCCTGCGCAACTTTCGAACCGCTGAGGTCGATACCGGCGAATATTCCTCGCGCTCGTGAATAGCTCAAGATTTCTGCCTTCATCTTAAGGTCGGTGTTAGCCGAGGCCTCACGTCCCAGCGGGCCAGCAGCTGCCGAAGCATCGCCGCCAATCTTGAACTTGCTGGAAAGAAGCGCGTCCATGCCTCTCTGATTCATCACCAACATGACTAAATCGACAGCTTGGCCGCCAATTTGCAGACCCCAACTGCCGCCGGTGATTGTGAAGGGCGCGGGTGCGCTCCACCCATGTGCCGTCCGGCAAGTTGCAACACCTTTTCCATGGCTTCCGCCAAAGCCGATGGCAATTTTCACCATCGAGGGTACAACTGCAACGCATTTTGCGTCGCTCATGATCTTGTCCGGTATTGCACTGTCTTTGACCCCCATGATTTCGTCGAGCACGCCAGCCGCGTTCTTGATTCTCTTCTCGATATCAGATTGATCCTTACTTGCTTCGTCAGACGACTGCGCCGCTGCCCAACCCACGCTCGTGATGAACATTGCCATCACGCTCAGCGCGACTAAGAAATTTTTTAATGTCCCTCTGCTACGTTTCATTTTTTTATCCTTTTTTTGTTTTCCCATGCCAGTCTGGCATTTTTCTCGTATCTTCTTCTGTCTAATGCTAGTGGCGGACCCTAACCTGTTGCTATCCAGTGAACTATGTAATTGGTTATAAAAGGGTACTTAGAGGGGCGGCCCCGAACATTAAGCAAGCCAAGAACTTAGGGTGTGCTCAGGATCCAGCCAGTTTGGCCACAATGATGAGCCTTTGCGGCGCCGGCCCGATGAAATGCGTGGGATAACAAGTGATAAGAGTGAGTTCACTCCCGCTGGTGGTGCGCAACACGGAAATATCGCTGGCTTGAACCACCTTCTTCTCGATTACGGCATAGTGAAAGCGCTTTCCGCTGCGCATGACATAAATTGCATCGCCGGTTTTCAGGCTGTGAAGGTGGCGGAAGAAGGTATCACGATGGCCGGCGATTACCGAGTTGCCATTGCCGCCTGGCATTGCAGATCCAGTCATGTGGCCCGGACCTAATAGTAATGAATGGCTCGATGTCCCCTCGATCACCACTGCGCGCAAGGCAATTCTTGGAATGGAAAGTTTGGTCAGTACCTCGCCAGCTGGCTGATGGGTCTTAAACTCGTGCAGTAGTTTCTTTTGTTCGATGTACATCCAGGCGTAGCTGGCCGTAACCGATGTGCACAGGATACCACCGACCGCCAGCAGAACGGTAGAAACAATTCGTCGTGCATCACGTTTGCGGGCCGGGAACTCTGGATTTTTGGATTCCTTCCAGTTTCGCCACCGAGCTGGTTGAAGCACCGGCAGGGCGCTACGAATGAGACGAGGGCTACGACGAACGCTGGTCCTGAGGACCTGCATAAAAATTAGTGCCTAGCAAAAAAACCAGCCACCAGCGATCCCAACCCAATTAACCCAAGCAATGGCAGAATGGTCGAGGTCTGTGGCAATTGCCGGTTATTCATCGCATCGTCTACGGATGCAATCGCGGCGGGATCCGCCTCGCGATTCGACTGCGAGTTGGAGCCGGTGCCACAGCGATCGGCGACAACCTTTGTGCTCGTAACCTGAATCGTTGAGGCAGGTGAAGCGCCACTTGAACCGTTGCTTGAAGGCTGCTGGTTGCCTTTTACTTCGATCTCCTGCGACGTGTGATCGCGCAAATTGTCGGTATTCCCCGACAATGCGTATATGGTCCCGTGTTCGTCCGCCAGGGAGTATTGGCCAGAAGTCAACGTGTTCAAACACCCGGTAACTGTGACATTTCGCGGCGCGTTGGCGTTACGCTCCTGATTAGAATTTGAAATTGCACCTGAATTGTCTTGTGCCACTAACCCAAGCGAGGCGGCAACCATTGCGGATGCAAGAAACACTACTGCTCTGGTCATGCGAGCCTCCGTCCCCATGTACCAAATCTAGGCGGCTGCTCTGGATGTGACTATCAGGTGATCTCAGTAACTTAGTAGGTGGTTTAGGGTAAGCTGGCTAGGGAAACGGCTTCTTAAAGTGTTGCAACCACATCCACCTCTCCTTGCTTTTCAAGGACTTGGACGCGCACGTTTTCCGCCTGCCGCTCGAAAAATAGATCAACTGAAGCAGCTCCAACCCGCAATCCGCGGATGGAAAGCTGAGGAATACCCTCGGGGAGACATGGGCGTTCGAACACAACTCGATTACGCGCGCCTTCGATTCGCAATCCGAGGCAAGATTGGATCAGCAAAAACGGCGCTGCCGCTGCCCACGCCTGAGGCGAACAAGCTACCGGATAAAGTGTTGGACCTTCACCGGTGCGCCGTTCCAGGCCGCAGAACAGCTCCGGCAGGCGGTGCAGTTCCATCACGCTGGCTACATCGAGCAGCGCCAGCATAATTTGTCCGGCGAAATTTCTAAAGCCGTAGCGCCCGAAGCCGCTCGCGATCAGTGCGTTGTCGTGTGGCCAGATTGAGCCATTGTGGTAGGAAAGTGGATTGTAGCGCGCCTCTTTCATGGCTAACGTACGTATGCCCCATCCGCTGAAGAAATCCCGTTCCAACAAGCTTTCCGCAGTTTTGCGGGCATGCTCTGGACTTGCTATCCCGGTAAAGAGACAATGGCCGGTATTCGATGCACGTACCCGGCACGCTCCCTGGTGCTTGCGTTTTTTGCCATCGAGGGCGAGAGCGTAAACGCCCAAGTCTTCACACCAGAACGCCTCTTCAAATTTCTGTCGCAGAGCGGAGGCCTGCGATTCAAGTTCCTTGCACGTTTTCTCGTCACCCAATTCGCTGCTGAGGTGTGCCGCCGCAAGTTTGGCTGCGTACGCATATCCTTGCACTTCGCATAGAGCAATCGGCGGAACGGCTAACGTTCCGTTGGCGTGAAATACTGAGTCATTCGAATCTTTCCAGCCCTGCTGTATGAGTCCTTTGTCGCCATGTGGCGCGTATTCGATGAAGCCATCGCCATCCAGGTCGCCATAGTCGTCCATCCAGCGCACGGCGGCCAATATGGTCGGCCAAAGCTGCTCAATCAGTTTCTTGTCGCCTGTGCGCACGTAGTATTCACCTGCCAGCATTACAAATAAGGGAGTGGCATCGACGCTGCCGTAATATCGGGCGAATGGGATTTCCCCCAAGTTCGCCATTTCACCGTGACGCAACTCGTGCAGAATCTTTCCCGGTTCTGCTTCGCGCGATTCGTCAACGTGTGTGGCTTGAGTGTCCGCCAGGAACTGAAGAACCCCTTGGGCGATCGAGGGCGCAATCCACATTGTCTCCATCGCGGTGATAATGCCGTCGCGTCCGAATACAGTGCTGAACCATGGCACGCCCGCGTAGGGAAAATTGTGCTCGCGGTTTCCAATGGTCATCATTTGCACGTCGGCAAATGAGCGGTTGATCCAGTCGTTGAACCTGGAATTAGAACTGTGGATACGCGGAAAGATTTCCGCAGAAGTCTTCATCTCGCTGAAGGCCCGGTCGCGGGCTTGCGAATATGAGAGATGATGACTTGCGGCTCCATGCTCACACTCCATGCGGAGTTGAAATCTGCGGGACTCCTTCGGTTTCAATTCAAACTCGAAGCGCATTTCTGGGCCGGTGATCCGATCTGGCGCCGGCTCGCATGCGATTCGCATTTTGCGAGTTACATTGTCCAGGCCCTCGTATCCCAGAATTATGCTGTCATGATGTTTTTCTTCTTTAAGGTGCCGGCCTCTGTGTTCGCGGGGCGTGCCGCGGACTTCAAAAATGTCGGCAAAATCCGCGGTGAAAAAGATCGACAGCGGCACAGACAGCTGTTCCATTCCGTAGTTCACGAATTCCAGCTCTTCGTACGCCACCCCTCGCCACAAAAATCGCGATCGCAGCAGATGTAGAGTGCCTCGATGAATGGCCACTGAGTCGCCGCGAGACACGTCGAGGTTCGCCAGATCGGCGGTGAAGAGGAAATTGTTGGGCTCGATTGTGGAACTTAGCAGCAATGGCTTCTCACCCCACAGCCGCAATGTCATCTCCGACAAGTAGCGCGTGCCTTCGTAAAAGATGCCCTGTTCGCCAAGTCCTTGGTCGCTGATATCGCCAAGACGGTCAAATACAGCGAACATGGAACCGTATTTCAGGACGCGCGCGCGGTCATCCGTGGGAGCTGACTTTGTGGCTATGTAGTACTGCTGGGTGAGGGTAGCTTCATCCAATTCAGAACTCCGCTGGAAGCAGTGAGTGGGGTCTTTTTCCGGCTCACCATTCGTTCGTAGATTTTTAAATAGTCTAACGCCATGCGATCGGCGGTAAAGTTGTTCTCAAAATGCTTGCGGACTTTTTTGCGGTCGATTTTTTCAAGCTGTTTGACTGCGTCGACCGCCCCCGCCAGATCCGAAACCAGATAGCCGGAAACGCGGTCCTCAATAACTTCCGGAACTGATCCAAACGGGTAAGCAACGACCGGTGTGCCACAGGCCATAGCTTCGATCATGACGATTCCGAATGGTTCTGCCCAGGCGATGGGGAACAAAAGCGCGGCCGCGTTTCCCAGGAACTCGTTTTTCTCTGGATATCCGATCTCTCCCACAAATTCTACATCCGCGCTGCCGAGCATGGGCTGGATCACAGTCTCAAAATAATCCTGATCAGCTTTGTCCACTTTCGCCGCAATTTTTAGTGGCATTCCTGCGGCCTTCGCGATTTCGATGGCGCTGTCTAACCCTTTCTCTGGAGACGTCCTTCCCAGAAATGCCAAATAGTTACCGCCCTTGCGATGAAACTTGTAACTGTCAATTGGCATTCCATGATGCACGGTGCCTTGCCAATTGAGGTGCGGCAGAGGCTCGCGTTGAGAATCAGAAATCGAAATAACAGGCATTTCACTGTAGACGTTGTACAACGGCACCAGATCAGGAATATCCAGGCGGCCGTGCAAGGTCGTGACATGCGTGTAACGTTCGCGCCGGCTTATCGGATAATGCAGGTAATCGACATGAAAATGGATCAGATCGAATTCGTCCTTATGCCTGAGCACTTGATCCATTTGTACAAAATGATGTGCCAGATGATCGATCGATTCGGGCGAGAGTCGCAAAGACTCCTGACAGCTGGGTATCAGCCGGGCTGTGGTAAGTGAGTCACCGCTGGCAAAGACGGTAACATTGTGTCCGAGGCGAACCAACTCTTCGCTAAGCCACGAGACTACGCGTTCGGTTCCCCCGTAAAGCTTAGGCGGAACGCTCTCATAAAGAGGCGCGACTTGAGCGATTCTCATAGGGGACTTCACCTTAAAGATCTTCCGAACATACTAAGCGCGTCAGCTAAACCGGGCTGCGTTTGGTTTGGTGGTGAACAGTGCGGGCGGTTTTCGCTGACTCTCTGTCTCACCCCAGCATCAACTGCCACCGTATCAACAGCTTACAGGGATGCGCAAAAACTTACTATCCGGTATTTCCTGTAGCTTCAACTAGTAAGGGGAGGATTTCTACCATACTCCCTTGTCGCTGCCAGTAAGGCGAAAGGCGACGAGCGCAGAGACGGCAAGAGGGGGAAGCAATGGAAGGCGGGAGATGGCACGAAGGTCGCCGTGTTTGCCGGCGCTGAGTAATTGCGAACCGTAGAGTCCAGCTGCGGGCTTCATAGGAACGCGCAGGAAGTTGCCACGGAATTGAACCTGAAGATCGGCGGCGCGAGCTGCATCGATCACTTCACGAGGTAACGAAACTGAACCTCCGAAGCTGTTCACGTAGTTCGAGACGATCACCAGAAAGCTGGCCACGCCCGGCCAAATTCCCCCCAGTTCGGCGCCGCGGCGCAATTCCTGGATATTGACCGTGCCGGTTCCGAGCAGGGCAGCCACATCCGCCATGTCACACAGACGGAAATAGAAGTGACGGTACATGCGCTGCAGAGTCGAGATCATGATTCTCTCTTCAGGCGCTGGGACCGGGAAGTCGATTCCGTTGACTTGCTTAGTCACGCGGCGTGCAATCACGCGTTCAGCCAGAAGTTTTTGCTCGCCGGTTTGTCCCAAATAGCGCACGTGAATCTCAACCAGCTCGTTTAACCCGGGGACTTGAAAGTTCCATTTGCCGGCGAGTTTGTCGCCCCAGCTGCGAGCTTCCATCTCGGCCTTCAGTTTTTGCTGCATAACCTGACTCACACGCTCTGGCGCGCCGCTGGTATACAGATCCAGATCGGATCCAAGATCGGGCCAATGATCGAGCGATTTGATCACCGAAACCTGGCAGCCTGAGTCCTGCAGCGAATGGACGATCACGCGGAGCCATTCCGCCGCATTCGTTATCCGCGCGCCCTCGGCGCTCAACGCCTGCTCGCACCACTGCTGGATGTGGAACTTGTGCTGCTGTGCGGCGGCCTTCTCGACCACTCGTAATGCGCGCATGGTTACGTGGTGGTCATCCGCCAGCTTGAGAAGCTCGCCGAAATGCTCTTCGCTCATGTGGAAAATTTCGTCGAGTTCGGGGCGCAAGCTGTCCGGGTTTTCTCTTAGCGTTATCGAATCGGCAGCGTAGCCCTGGAACATCAGCTTGGAAAGCAACTGCATATTGCGGGCGCTGCTGTCGAAAGAATTTTTCATGAGTGCGGGCTCCTGGGTTCGCAAACCAGATGATTCGATGTGAGCTGCTGGGCCAAGGTTGGTCAAGGCTGGAGTGCCTTTTTCTGCGCTACCTGGTTCTTGCAGTCCGAAACTCCAGTTTCAATCTGTGTGCCTTCCTCATAGTCGTTCCAAGTGGCAATGAGGAGGAAAGGCATGGGATGTTCGGGATCATCGAATTGGTGGAAAATTTTTAATGTGTCCTCAAACGTGTTGCCACAGCGGCGATCCATGTGCCGGTTCAGGCTCCAGGAAGCTTTTGTGTCATTGAATCCAGGCCAGATGGTGCCAATCACCATTTTCCCCGGACGATCACCAAATTTCTTGTAGAACTTTTCGAGATATTGCTTTCCCCAATCGCTGCCATCCGCCTTCCATCCATTGCTGGGGTGCACCCACGGGTAATAGCCATCGAAATCTTTTTCGTATTGAACAGGGGGCTGGTCCTTGTAGATCAGAAGCGGCGGTTGTTGCCATTGATTGACTGCAGCTCTTACACGGTCCCAGTCGGTGTGGCCGCGTTTAGGAAAAATCAAGATGAGCGGTCGCCCCTGATAAGTCACATATGCCTCGTGTCCCGGTGCAGTGGGACCGATATAGTCGCGATACGCTTTATCGAATTCATTTAATGCATTATCAGTTGCTTGGCCGTTGTCTTCCTCGGTCTCGTCGTACATCAGACAAATGTGAAAATTGCTTTCTGCCGTGATCTGCTGCAGCAATGCGTAGCTGTGGTCCTCAAACGGACGCCGGTCACCGTACCAATCAACCGCGAATGCATAGATACCCATCTCTTTCGCTTTTTGAATTTGTTTGCGAAGGACAGCTGGATCCAACGTCGAATATCCAACTTTGATGTGATCGGGAGAGCCGAACCAAGGTTGATAGTCCGCCAGAATACGCGCGGACTCCTGCATGTTCGGCGTCTTGGACATCGTCGCCGGTTTGTGGGAGCAGCCGCTGGTGATCAGAAAAATGGCAGCCATCAGGGCGACAATGACAGAAAGACCACGCATGCTTTGAACTTTATCCTTCATGTTGGATGCTGGGCAGCAGCTCGAGTGTGCTAGACCCGTGCGGACTAAGGTTTCTCCCCGTTCGTAGCCTGGAGTTGCCGGACTAGCCAGCGGTCCGCACCGGGCGTCATCAGCACCATGAACTGGGCATTGACTGGTTCTTCGTAGATAATTTTGCCGCCATCGAGGACTTGCATGTCAAACTGCGCGTGATCGCGAAGTTCCATCACGTCCCCTGCAGGGGAATAGAATAAAGCTTCCAACTTGTGGCCCCGGTCGGTGTAACGAGTCTGCAAGCCTGATTTAATCTGCGAGTTAATGCGTTGGGTGAAATCCTGCTTTGCCAGTCCGGTGAAATACCCGTCGAGAAGGCCCGTCTTGTTGTTGGAAAGCGCCTGAGCCAGCGTTTGCCACGCCAGCGCATAATCGCGGGGAACACTTTTACTGGTAAGGTCTTCGATAGGGCGCGGGCTAACGTTGTCTGAGTTCAGCTGCACACGGGGAAGATCGCCGTCGGCGGAAGCGCGCAGGTGACGTGCGAGGACACCCAACAGCACTATCGCGAGAACCAGCAATAACGAACCATATCTGAGCGCCGTTGCCTTCATTGTCCGCCTGCGACCTCCAGCTCGTTTCCTGTGACCACGCCGGAGGCTACGGTGATCTTGGCCGGGCCTTCGATCGGCATCTCAACCTTCGCCACGCCGCGCTTGATTGGAACATCGACCGTAGTTTTCCCCGCGCTGTCGCTTTCAGTGAAACTCACCACGGTGCCGTCCGGGACGGGATTGCCGGAGCAGTCGTGCACCGGATCGGTTTCGATCAAGAAGCCCCGTTTATCGCGGCTCGCCTTGATGCGCAAATTGCAAGCATCTGCTGCGACCTGCTGGACGACGCGAATTTCATCGGCGTGTCCGATCGATGCTCCAAGTTTCGTGGCTCCTTCTTTTTTTGCTGACGTCAGCCGGACCCACGCCACTGCGTTCTCAGAAGTTCGGGCCGCGGAAACCGGTTTCTCGCCTTTTGCCATAACGCTGAAGGTCACCGCCTCGGGCTTGGGCACAAGGTTTTGAAAACTGTCGCGAACGATTGCGACTGCGCTGATGCCCTGCGAAGCGCCGACAGGAATTCGCGAAGGATGCACCAGAAAACTGAGCCGGTTCGCGGCTGCCGGGTTCACGGAAAAATTAGTCGCTGTGCATCCATCCGAGGCGCACAGCACCGCAATGTAGCGGCCGGCGCGTTCCAGTTGATCCGAATCAACCGGTATGTTGCTTCCAGCCGGCACTTTGCTCTTGCTGGCGACGGCGGGTCCAATTAAGTAAAACGTCGCGTCCCCAGATCCGCTGGTCTGGATGGTGATCGCGGTTCCGGCTGTGACCTGCGCGGGAGCGTGAATCTCTGACGCTGAGGCGCCAAATGCCAAGGACAACATGATAACTGGCAGCAGGGTTCGCATACTTAAGACGACACCCGCTCGTAGTGATTTACCACTACGTGGTAGCTGTGAACGTTTTTGGCAATGTCAGGCGGTAAATCAACGGCGAATGGGACGGCTACCTGTGGGAGTAAAGGCTGCGCCAAATAACCGTCTGACACCCAGATCACTTTACCATTGGCGTCGTAATAAGCGGCGATCACGTGCGGTATATCCACCACCTGCCCACTCTCGTCGGTTAGCTGTCCGGTCAAAACTTTTTTGCCCAGCGGATCAGTTTCCAGTTTCTGCTGAGTTACTTCGATGACAGGGTCCGCGCTCGCCGCGACCAGCAAGGCTTTCGCATCCATACGCACGTTTTTGATCTTTTCCTTGCGCATGCCAGGAAAATCAATCCGGTAGGGCGACACTTGCTTAGGCAGCAGCTTGTGAGCGATCTTGTCGAAACTGCTCTCCTGTGCGATTTCATTGTCTGATGCGTCCAGCAGGGTGGCCCCGACATTCACAAAGGCGGGCACCGAATCTTCGTTCACCACTTCGCCGACGAGCACCACGCTGTCTGGCCGCTGAATGGCATTCATGGAGAGAATGCGCACCTGCGGAGTGTCGGCGTTCTGCACCCCCCACTCATCTCCGGCGCCTCGACCGATTACATCCCAGCGCAGATAGTTCACTGCAATTACTTGTGGGGGCAATTTGGTAGCGTTGTTCACCGGCCAATAAACTTTCCACGCGTCCCCGGCCTTTTGCAGTTTGAGATCGCGAATGTCATCCAGCGGGCCCACGGCGGTTGAGTAATGAAGCCGTACTCGCACTGAAGATTCCTGATCGCCGGTGTGAAGAGGCGAGATATCGAAACTCTCGAGGGATGCGTAGGTCAAAAGGCTTCCGTAGCTGCCCTCAAATTCGCGAATGAATTGATTTTTGTCCACGTCGCCACGGTTGGCCAGGCGAGCGTAGGCAGCGTCGTAGTTGTGCGACTTGATCTGCGAGAACATGAGGCGCACAGCTTGTTCCGGCGAGTTTGCCGATTGCATCTCGCGTTGTTCAAACCCGCCCGATTGAATCCATGCCAGCACGATCAAAACCAGGGTGACGACGGCCAGAACTATGGGCAGCAATCGGTTCATTAACGTGCCTCCGGAACGAGCGCATGCTCTTCATCCTGCGAGTGACTGGGGAAGACTGGCGCATTGCGGACCCGCTCGCGATCCGGCAGCAGGAACGCCAACAAGATCGCCAGGATGCTGCTTCCTATGGGGAAAAGTCCCCACATAATTCCTTCAATTGCAGTCGGCATGGCGTCGGAGGAAATCGGATGTGCGGGAGGAATATCCTCCCGAGACCAGACCGTGATCGAGCCGGAATCGTAGGTTTCAACTTTCTGCCATCCCGCAAAGCTCACCAACGGTTCATAAAATGGATCGTGAACGAATATGTACTTCAATCCATAATGCGCGGCATGCCGCAGCATCATTCGCAAAGCTTCCATTCCGGCGGTGCCGAAATACTTCGCGCTGGTCAACTGAGCGGTACCGTAGTTGGTGAATTCAGGCAGCAACCGGGCTGAGTTGTATTCACCGTCCACGCTGTTTGCCGAGGTGTAGGTCGAAACTTTCGGCAGTGAATTACCAAAGCCGAGAGTGAGGTAACGATAACGATCATGCCCGTCGCGGTTCAGAAAACTATCTACGGCATCGACGTTAAGGCTGGCGTTAGCAGAAAACGGGCTGATCGAAATCCATACCATCGGCAAGACGAATGTGAGAATGGCAGCGGACGCAAGGCCAATAGCAGCCCGGCGTGGCGACCGTTCAAGCAGTCTTTCTGCAATTAGCCCAACAATCGGGAGCGCCATGAAGGCAGCAGATAGCGTGAATCGTTCAAAAGTCAAAATTTCGAAGGCGCGCTGCAGAATCCATTTAGGAAGCGGGGTAGTGCCGCCAAGTCCGAAAATGAAGGTGAGCCAGAAACCCAATAGCAGCGGACGCAGGCGACGATTTGACGAGCCGTAAATGAAGATAAAGGGCAGTGCGATGATCAGCATTCCGTAAGGAACGAAGAAGTAATTAGTCAGGAAAGTGAGATTCAACAATAAATCCGACCGGCTGGCGTGGGGAATCGGCATCTGCCGAATGGGGTGTCGGATGATCGAAAGCCAGTAGGGAAGCAGAACAATGCCGAAACTGATGGCGGCGAAAATGCCAAACAGCAGGCCGCGAATCAGCACCGCGCCGGCTTTGCGCTCTTCGCGATCGAGCACAGCAAGCCACAATACCGGAATCGCGAATAACGGGGCGACGAAAATCAACGTCACGTGGTGCACCGCGCCAGCGGTCACCGTCAGAACCACACCTTTCAGCAACGCGCGTCCATCCGACGCTCGTGACCAGTCATAAAAATAAGGTATCGCAAGCAGGTAAAGTGGGGCGGAAAGTGTGGTTGGAAGCTGGCCAGCGGAATAAACCAGAAACACCAAAGCCCCGATAAAAACGCTGAACAATGAAGCGTAGCTGCTGGCCCGTTCGTCCACCCACAGCCGCGCAAATCGGTAAACCCCGATTGGGACCAGCAGGATTGCAACTAACTGCACCAGCAGATAAGCCATATGTAGGCCGAAGATGAAAGAGAGTAACGCGATCCACTGGTGTGCCAGAGGTGGATAGGTCGCCTGTGAAAATCCGGCAAACCATTTCGGGTTCCAGGGATTAAACCAGCTGTGCGCGTAGTGCGACGCGAAAAACACGTGGAAATTGGCATCGTAGGAATTGGTGAGCGGCAACTGCATGGCGAGCAGCGGCCCGTGAATGGCTAGCGCCAGCAACAGGATTACGCGTAAAGGGATGGGCCGCGAGAAATAACTGGTTTCCAAGGTGATATCTTCCTCCGCGCGCAGTTGTGAGCACCTGCTTGGATTCAACTAGATCGTCTAAGGTTTGCTATTGTGCAAACATGCCTGTGCAAACTGGAAACTGCACCTTAAATGGGAAAGTACCTGTGTCCTGTGGATTTTAGCCAGCCCTAGCGTGCCGCTCTGAATCCAACCGCTGCTACTCTCAACGCATCCTAGCCTTGCGAGCGAAGCAGATATTCGGGAGCCAACAAAAAGCAGTCATAAGCGGCGCTCAACACTGCACCATGCGCAGAAAAAAAATCTCTCTAGCAGTTGCCGTCGTTCTTTCGCTCGCAATGGCTGCGGCCGCGCAGACCTTCGAAGTGAATCAACCACCGCAAGCTAAAAAGGGAAAACAGCAGAAAAGAGCTGCTCCAGCGGCTAAGCCGGAAAATGGCATCGGCTGGGGATCGAGTATTGAAACCGCACGTGAGGCGCGCGCGGTTGACCAGGCATTGCAAAAGGGAGATTACCGCTCGGCGATCGCGTCGGCAAATCGCGCGGCACGTTCCGCGCCCAACAACGCTGAGTTGTGGTTCCTGCTGGGTTACGCCGCGCGCTTGGGCAACGATTACAACCTCTCGTTGCAGGGCTATCAAAAAGGCTTGGCGCTGAAGCCATCTTCGATAGCTGGACTATCCGGTGAGGCGCAGACCTATGCCAAGATGGGCAAAATCAAAGAGGCCCAGGACCTGTTGAAAAAAGTTCTAGCGGCAAATCCTAAGAGCGCAACTGATCTGCAACTTTCCGGTGAACTGGCTCTCAACACCGATCCCAATACTGCGCTCGATCTATTGAAGCGCGCCGATGGAATTAAACCCGACGCGCGTACCGATTTGCTAGTCGCGCGCGCATATCAGAAACTCAATCAGCCAAGTGGCGCCAAGCAGTATCTGGATAGGGCGATAAGCCGCGCCCCCAATGATGCCAACGTGCTGCGAGCGGTGGCCGCCTACTATCGCGATGCCGGCAAGTTTGACGAATCGATTGCTACGTTGCAGAAGGCAGTGCAGCGAAATCCTGATGCGCTGGCCGAACTCGGTTACACCTACGGCCTCGCGGGCAAGAAAAAGGAAGCCGCAGACGCTTACACCCGCGCCGCCAATCGGCGTCCGAAAGATGCTGGACTGCAAATGAGCGCAGCCCAGTCGCTGGTGAACGTCGGAAGTTTCGAACAAGCCTCCGATTTTCTGAAGCGCGCAGAATCAACCGACCCCAACAGCTACCGTCTGCATGCCATTCGCGGCCAGATGGCCGCCCTGGAAGATCACAACGATGAGGCCGTCAGCGAGTATCAACTCGCCATCCAAAACCTTCCCGAGGCGCCGCAGGAAGGGCCTCTCTATCCTGTCTCGCTGCACTTGAGCCTTTCTGAACTCTACCGTCGTGTGAATCAGGCGCCTGCGGCAGACAAAGAGCTCGCCAGCGCGCGCGACGTTCTCAACAAAATTCCAGGTACGGATGAGGCCTCGCGGCCCGATTATCTGCGACTGAGGGCGCTTATCGAGGCCGGCTTCAATGACATGCCTTCCGCGGAGCGCGACTTGAAGCAGGCCATGGCGCTGGCGCCGAACAATGTCAGTATCGCGCTGAATTATGCAAATCTGCTGTGGAAGATGAACCGCGATGCCGATGCTCTGGCTCTCTACAAGCATTCGCTGCAAATCGATCCGAATAATCATGCGGCGCTGACCGCTCTCGGTTATTTATCCCGCGACATGAAAGATCCGGTCGCGGCCGAGAAGTATTTCTTGAAGCTTGCCGAACTGTATCCCCAGGATTACGTGGCTTATTTTGCTCTGGGTGATCTTTACACTTCGAGCAAGCAGTACGAACGGGCGCAAGCGAATTACGAGAAAGCCTTTCAGTTGGCCCCGAAGAATGCGCTGGTGGTCGCCGCCGCCATTAACTCTGCCCTTGAGGCGCCAGGCCATGAGATCCCCATTGCAAAAACCTGGGTAGATCGTGCGGCCGCCAATTCGGCGATTAACGATGTCCCTCAAGTTATGCGCGAGCGTGAACGCTACCTGACCTTCACCAAGCATTATCAGGAAGCCGCTGATCTGGGATACAAAGTGATTGAGAAGCTGCCAAACGATCCCGAGGCGCCAGACTATCTTGCGTATGATCTGCTGTTCCTGAATCGCTTCGATGATGCTTACAAAATCGTGCAGCGTTTCGAGCCTTCGAGGCCTCACGACAAAGACTTGCCGCTCGTCGCGGGATACGTCGAAGCTCATACTGGCCACCCACGTGAGGCCGAGGCGAATTTCACCAAGTCTCTTGCAATTGACCCGAACGATGCGACGGCTTACATGAATCGCGGATACGTGCGCAACGATCTCCGCGAAAGCAGCAAGGCGGCACAGGATTTCGAGATGGCGTTAAAACTCCGCCCGAATTATGGCGAGGCCCATCTCGGCTTAGCGTTCTCTGATCTGCAACTGCATCGCTCGAAGCCGGCTTTGCGCGAGGCAGACCTGGCAGCTGCGACCATGCCTGATTCGGCTCCAATTCACCTGGCGCGCGCGGAAGCCTATCGCCAGCAGATGATCTTCCGAAAAGCAGAAGTCGAATATCGCGCAGCGATGAAACTGGCTCCGAACGACGTCAATGTTCACCTCGCGTTGGCCGAAGCTCTGTATCGTCTGCATCGCTACAACGAGTCGCTTGA
Organism: Terriglobales bacterium; assembly: GCA_050746025.1. Taxonomy (GTDB): domain Bacteria; phylum Acidobacteriota; class Terriglobia; order Terriglobales; family Acidobacteriaceae; genus Gp1-AA145. The sequence goes on from JBOGLH010000039.1 coordinate 18,419, forward strand.
AGTTCTGAAAAGCGCGCTCGGCATCACGACTCCGGGAGTTGGGGCCGGTGTGAACGATAGCATCTTGTACGCCGAGATGGCACGAAATTATGCGCAGCTCCGCGATCGCGCCAACACCTACAAAGCGATCGCACAGGCCGAGAAGAAGGGTGACGATACAAAAGTGCTTATGGCCACTGGCGAGTCGCTGCTTTTGTTGGGTGATAATCACGGCGCCATGCAGCGGTATTCGCGTGCTCTGGATGCGCAGGGCTCGGATCGCATCGAAGTGCGACTGGCACTCGCCCGGCTATTTGCGCAGTCTGGTCGGCGCAGGGACGCGCAAGATCAAGTCGCCTTCGCCATGGCGGAGTCCCGCATCGGCGAATCGAATGCCGTCACACCGGAGAATTTGATCGAGGCGGGACAGGTTCTGGTTTCGGTCGATCAATTTAATTTAAGCAAAAAATATTTCGAGCGGGCTCAAGCCGAAGGCGCCGATCAGGAGTCCGTATATCTCGGGTTGGCCAACGCTGATCTCAGCCTGGGCCAGACGGAAAGTGCAATGACATTGCTAAAGGCCGTCGGCAACGACCCGGATAGTGCTCAGGACTACGCCTATCTGGTGACCATGGCCAGCGCCTACCAGCAGGCCCACGATGACAGTCATGCACTGACGATGTTCGCTCGCGCCAATGACATCATGGCCGGCAACGACTATGCCCGCGATACTGAAATGCGCCTGGCCGAAGCGCAGGGTCGTCAAGTGACTGAGCAAGTCAGTGCCGGACCGGAATTGCTCGTTCATCCAGTTTTTGAAGATGTCAACATTTATCAGCTGGACGCCCGGATTCGTGGGCTGGCGCCGGATTCCACTGTGCTGCCGCCGCCACGCTCTACTATGGAGACGCTGGGCATCGCACGTTATCACCTGAACTTCAAAGGCTGGCCCACAATTACCGGAATGTTCGAAGAGCGGAACGCTCGCGGAACAGTATCGTTCCCAGACGAACTATTGATTCAGTACCGAAACACCTATGACACCAGCTTCAACACCGGAATTAATCCCGTATTTCACCTTTTCGGGACTACGATCAGTTTGAACCCGGGCGTGCAGTTCACCATCCGGCGCGACTCGGCTTCCCCGGTTCAACTGAATCAGGATTTGTTTCGCCAGTTTCTGTATGTCTACACCGGCGCCTTCGGCAACTGGGTATCAGTCAATGGAAGCCTGATTCGCGAAGCCGGCCCCTTCACCGAGATGAATCAACATTCGCGCGATGCCGCCGGCACGATCGAATTCCAGGTCGGTCGCCCGTGGGGCAGGACAGCAATGATCACCGGATACCAAGGGCGTGACATCTTGTTTCGTCCACTGGTTCGCGAGTACTACACAACTGACATGTATTTCGGAGTCCAACACAAATTCCGCGCGTCCTGGACGGCCGCGGTGCTGGCCGAGTATTTGCGGTCTTGGCGCGTTCAGGGCGCCTCGTTCGCAACCGCACAGGCGCTACGGCCAGGATTCCGCTTGGATTACCGCCCTCTGGCTTCCCACTGGGCGGTTCATGCCGCCGGTACCTGGTCAAAGGGGGAGGGGTTTGCAACCTACAACAACATTAGCAATGAGGCGATGGTCTCTTACACCAAAGAATTACAGCGGCCGGTAAATGACGGGGTGGGCGAGGTATCGGTCACCTATCCATTCCGGATTTCGTTTGGAATACAGCAACAAACGTTTTATAACTTCAACGGGCAAAACCGCAACACGTTTCTTCCCATCATACGGTTCAACCTTTTCTGATGAACGCCACCTCCGCGTCACTCAGTGAGAGGATCTCCCACCATGGCCGATGAAGGAATGGAAGCGCCCGCGGCAGCAGTTATGCCGCCTGACCCGCGCGTCCCTTTACGCCCCAAAATACGCGACCTGCGGCGCGGCATGCTGAGTGGCAGCGCAATCATGCTGGTCAGCTCCGTGTTCGTCGGCGTGATGAACCTGGTCTATAACTTCGCCGTTGCGCACAAACTGGGGGCGGGGCAGTTTGGGCACGCCAGCGCAATTTACACGGTACTGATGCTGCTGTCGTCGGTCACCCTTTCCTTCCAGCTGCTTTGTTCGAAATTCGTCGCGCGCAGTGAATCCGAATCTGAACGTATCGCTATTTACAACTTGCTGCACCGCCGGTCCTGGCTGGGAGGGTTGGGTGTCGGGGTGGTGCTGCTCAGTGGCAGCTCAGCGATCTCGCATTATCTGAATTTGCCATCCCCGCTACTGGTTCGCGTGCTGGCGATCGGCACTGTCTTTTACGTTCCCCTTGGCACGCGGCGCGGGTTCATGCAGGGCACCTATGATTTTGTTCCTCTGGCGCTGAATTTCAGTTTGGAAGCAGTCGTTAAGCTCGCTGGCGCCGTGGTCTTGATGTCAGCCGGTTATTCGGTAGAGGGCGTGGTGGGCGCCATATCGGCATCTCTGATCGTCGCGTACTGTGTCGCAATTCCGCGCAAACATCACCTGGGCAAAGTGCAGCAGACGACTTTGCGTGCGGGCATAGAAGAAGGCGTTCAGGCGGTGATCTTCTTCATCGGCCAGGTGATCATTAATAACCTCGATATTGTGCTGGTCAAGCATTTCTTCGACGCCACGCAAGCCGGCGTGTACGCCGCTGTCGCGCTCATCGGCAGAGTGGTTTACATGCTCTCCTGGTCGGTGGTGAGTAGCATGTTCCCATTTTCGGCAGGAGTGCGCTCCAGTGAGAAAGACGGACGCACGGTGTTGACCACTGCTTTGCTGCTGGCCTCGGGAATATCAGGCCTATTCATTCTTACCGCCTGGTTGATGCCCGCCAGCTTGTGGCAGATTTTGCTCGGCTCTGGTTTTCCTCACGAAGGCAGTCATTTTTATTCATCGCTGCTCGTCCTCTACGCTTTAACCACTGCCATTTATGCGTTGAGTGTTGTGCTCATGACTTACGAGATCTCGCGCAAGATCGGCAATGTGAGCTGGCTACAGCTGGGATTCAGCGCAGCAATTATCGGTGGGATTTATCTCTTTCACGACACCCTGCAGAGCGTAATCATGGTTCAGTTAGTGCTAATGCTGATTTTGCTGCTAATGGTGTCGCTGCCATTCCTGCGAAAAGCCAAATTCGGGGACACATCGTTGGACGAAGCTCGAGGCTACGGATACGAGACCGGGCTGCGCAAAATCAGGCGAGTGGATGAGAACGTAGTCATCGCTGAATTCCTGCGCGGCGAATTCTATCAAGGCGAATTCACCGGTTATCGCAAGCGCTTCACCGAATTGGTGAGTCGTCCTGATTTTTCCAATGAGCGCGAGAACATTCTGCGGAAAGCCCTACTGTACCGGCGGCGGGGAAGACTGTGGCGTGAACTTCCCCGCGACACCCAGTGGTGGGAAGTGGAGCTGACACCGACGGAAGTTCAGCGCATGCGGGTTTTTCCACGCAATCAGTGGTTGCGATATGGAGTTCCGAATTTTTTGCTGGATGAAACTGCGGAGCGGATTCGCGACCGCATCCTTTCCAATTCGAGTGATGCCTTCATCGATAAGCTGCGATCATTGAGCCTGGAGATGAAACAAGACTCGGTGTTTAGCGCTGTCATTCTGATCACGATTGATGAGGGCACTCCAATCACCATCATCGAAGGCAATCACCGAATGACGGCTGCATCGCTAGGCACGCCGGAAGATGTACACCGGCGCTTTCGGTATCTATGCGGATTCTCTCCCCACATGGCTGAGTGTTGCTGGTATCAGACCGATGTTTTCACCCTATGGAAATACGCAAAAAATACCGTCAGCTACTATCTAAAGCATCGCCGCCAGATTGCCGCCGAAATTTCTGCTGGAGTCTTGGATGAACCCAGCGGAGCGGAGACGGCCAGTACAGCAAGCATAGAAGGTTTGTGAGCGGCTTAAGTTTCTCCGTGGACGAGGGACACAGCCTTTCGACGGTCAGCACTCCTCATGAGTTTTGTGGGCCACACCAAAGTGGTTTAAATCGCGGAGTACGCTGAGAAAAACTGGAGCCCGCAAAGAAAATCAGATAAACGACTTAATCATTAGTAGTTGTGCATTCGCCTTTCTCTGCGATCTCTGTGGTTAACGGCTTCCGCTTCAAGCATAGAAATTCTCCGCCGTTCGCCTACGCTCCCGCCTTCACGAAACGACTTCGGTTGCCTAAAGGCCCTACTGCGGAGCTTGCACAGCCGCTAAATCCACGCTTCGCGCTGAATAGCGGGTGCCATCGAATACTGTCGAAACTGATACTTCTTCGCCTTCACGTATCTGACGCAAGACGCTGGGTGCAATCGCCTCCATCGAGACGTCATATTTCTTTCCGTCGCTGCGGTTATCTATGGCGATCATCTTTTGCGAAAGATCCACGAAGGTAACGCGGCCTGCAAAGACAAAACTCGAGCCCGGCGCGGCGAGTACTGTAATTCCGTGCAGCTCTCTTTGTGCGCCGAATTCGATGCTGATCAGCGCGCCTTGAACCAAATCGCTTTCTGACCCGGTCTCGTTTCCTTTGCGGATGATTGCGTTTGGTGCGAGCTGAAGCTTTAGCGGTTGATTCGAAAGTTCATCACGGACCGTCAACACTCTGCGGGCGGAATCGAAATCGATAATTTGACCACGCCCAACTCCACTCTCCGCAGTGGTCCGGATCCAGATTGTCTTGGCAAAGACTCTGTCACCATTTAGTTGAGTATCCAGGTAAATCCGCTGCCCCTGTTTTACCTCGCGCTCTGTGATCGGCTTCCCGTCAAGATAAAAATGGGTTCTGGTATCGAAGTGGACTTGCATCTTCTGATTGGTCCCGAAGGGCTGAAATACCATGTGGTTCATGACTTCATCGAGACGTACCACGACCCCTCCGATTAGCGTCACCGTCTCGTGTTTAAGCGGGGGCAGATCCAATAATGGGTCGTAGTCTTCCTTCTGGCGGGCGGCATTGGCGCGGTCGTCGGCTCGGTTTGAGGGCGTGGAAGCCTCGCTGTGTGCACCAAGAGCGTTCTGCGAGAAGCTGGGAATAACGGTTAAGCCGCTAGCTAAAATGACGGATAAAAAGGCGAAGGATTTGCGCATGATTGTGCTCAGCCTTTGGATGCCTCGAAAGCCAATCAGGTAGCCAGAGTTGCTGCTAGAAATGGGTAAACGCGAACTGCTGGATTTGCATCCAAAGCATTCGTAATCAAGGTTTAACAACGCATGTTTTCATTGCCCAAATTCCGAGCTTTGATGCCATTTTGTGTGGCGTTCCTGACGGTTTCCCTGGCCCATGCCGCGGGTTTGAGGATCACAATTCCCAAACATTCTCAAGCAACGCCGGTGCAGAAGCTCAACCGCGAGGGCGTCAGGGAAGTCGAGCATCATCATCTTGACCGCGCCGAACGGATTTTCTATCGGGCATATCTCATTGATCCCGACGATCCTTTTACGCTCAACAATCTGGGATACATTTCGGAATTGCAAGGCAAAATTGATCGTGCACAGCGCTACTATCAGCTCGCGGCCAAAGAGAACAATTCTGAGACAGTTATCGCGATGTCCAGCGCTCGTAACTTGGAAGGTAAGAAACTGAGTGACATCACCGAGTCGTATGGCAATCTGGAACTGCGCGTGAATCGTGGCAATCTCGAAGCCATGTCATTGTTGGAGCGGGGAAGAAGCCAGGAGGCCGAGGACATCCTCCGAAGCACCCTGAAGCTTGATCCACGAAATCCCTTCACCCTGAACAATTTGGGCTACACGATGGAGACGGAAGGAGATTTGGACTCAGCTCTTCGTTTCTACAATGATGCTTCGATCACCCATTCGTCGGAGCCGATCGTGGTTTCGCTTGATCCGAAGTGGCGGGGAAAACCGATCAGCGACGTTGCTTTCAAGAATGAGCAGGCAGTTCGCGCCCGGCTCCAATCACAACAGAGCGCCCAGGACAAAGCCGCCCGCTTGCAAGTGCAGGGCGTATCAGCGCTCAACCATAATCAGGATGAAAAGGCGTATCAGGATTTTCGCGAGGCGTACAAGCTTGACCCCAACAGCGCATTTTCACTGAACAACATGGGTTATGTTTCGGATGCTTTTGGAGACAAAGAAACCGCAAATGAGTTTTATTCGGCCGCCCAACGCGGCGAAGAAGCCGGTGCCCCGGTCAGCGTCGCTAGTCATCACGAGATGGTAGGCGTTGCCGTGGGACAAGTTGCCGGCACAAACTCACAAGCCAGCGAAGCCGACTTGCAAGCTGAAGCCGAAGCCAAACGTCGCAATCATGCGCCCATTGTTCTGCGCCGCCGCGACAATACTCCCGTGTCAATGCCGCAGCAACAAGCGCCGCAATCCGAGCCCTCCGGCTCGCAAGCACCTCGACCTCCGCTAGACAATGCGCCTGTCGAAAATACCGTTCCCCGTCCTCCGCAATAATGAACGTCTTCTTCTCGGCAGAAAGGCTGTTGAGAAAGAGTACCTTGGAGTATTCAGTTAAGGTTTTCGTCTGATTGCCCATCCCATAGACCCTGTATAAGCTCCAACCATTAACTATTCAGGGCTGGAGAATTGTGGACGTCTTTGTCCGCGTTCTGACCCGACACTCGCGGAGGGGCAACATGAAAAAAAGTACATGGCTCGCAGTAGTGTGTCTATCGTTGTTGGGAACGCTGGGATTAACCGCAAAAGCCCAGGCAGAAAGCACAACCAATTGTGCTTCTGGCAGCTATGACATGCTGGATTGGATGACTCTCGACTCAGGTCTCCGAGGCACGTATCACATTTCGGGAAACGCAAACCCGCTTTATACCAACATGGCGGGCGGCAAGTTTTACTGGACTAAGGGGGCAAACGGTACGCCTTGGGACATTCAGCTTTTCGATAGCAAATACATCTATCTCTGGATCACTGAATACGACTGGAACAATCCCCGCACCTTTAAGAAATTTACCAACAACACTAATATGCCGCTGGTGCCACGTTGCGCCAAAGCGGGATTTCCTGGATCGACGGTTTACGTGCCGAATACTTCCTATCAGACCTATACCGACTGCAGTCATTACACGACACACAATCTGTTGAAGGGAATTAATCAGGTGTGGGGGCCCTACTCGGTCAGTTTAGGGGGTTCACTCCCCAGTAGTTTGCGGGTCTTGGTAGCCAGCTACCGCTACAACTGCAATTCGAAGTACGGGAATTGCGGTGACAAGGAAGAGTATTATCTGGCGCAGAAATATGGGCTAGTGCAGTGGGTGCACTACCGGCTGATGTCCGGAACATACAAGGTCCAGCAAAGGACAGTCTTTAACCACATGGTGAAGGGAACTGCCGCCCCGTCGTTCCCCTGCTACTAGTTTTTATCCGCAATGCTACTCAGTGCCGGTCGATCGGTGCTTTTCGGTCGGCGCTGCAGCAGCCATATAAACCACTTCTGAACCCACGCCAGCTACCGCAGCCGAAACGGATTCGTCGTTCTGGGACGCTTCCAGTCGCAGTAAAGCCTTGCGCGCATTGCGGCGGACCAGCATATCGCGCATCGGCATCCAACGCGGAATTTTCCGCAAGGACGAAATAGAGCGCATCTGCTCGAGTTCCCGCCGCAGCTCAAACGTGCGCAGATATTGCCGGATAATTTCCGGCATGCTCATACGCAGCGCGGCTGACATGTTTTGCATTGCCATTTCTATCTGCCGCTCTCGATTTTGCAATAAATCGGTGAGATGGCGCGCCAGCTCATGGATCTTCCCCGGAGGAAAGAAATCAATTGCCAGGCCCTCTTCATCAGCCAGACGCCGAAAATCAGGGATGTCAGACGCGACAATCGGAACGCCATAAGTACACGCGAGGTGCGCAATTCCACTGGATCCCGCAGAGGAAGTGTAGGGCAAAACCGCCACGCTGGAGCTTTGGAAGAGTTGCGGAATGTCCTCTTCCGCAACATATCCGGTAAAAATGACGTCAGAGCGAGAAGCCAATTTCTCGCGGATCGATTGCAGGTATCCCGGCGTTTTGGGATGGTCGGTGCCGGCAATCACCAGACGGGCATTGGGGACTTGGCGAGCCACTTCTTCGAAGGCTTCAACCATCGGCTCTAGGCGCTTGTAGGTACCCCATTTGCCGAAGGCAAGAATGCGATGCTCGGGATTTCCTCGGAATGCCAAATCTGGATATTCCGGCCTCGCCGAAAAAATGCCGTGCCGCCGGACATACACGGATCCCCGTCCATATTTCTCCACTAGAACGCTGCGATAAGCCGGCAGCATAACAGAGACCGAATTCGCGAAAAGAACAAGATGCGTGGCGAGAACGCCGCCCCACTTGTATAGCAGCGGAAAGCGAATTCCAGCATCTGCCAGATCTACCGTCTCCATTAGCTGATGCAATGTCACATGGGTGTAGAAACCCGTCGTGCGCGCCAGCGCCGGGGTTGCAATACCCATGAACGCAGATGGAGGACTTCCACCAAAACTCGCAAAGCCGAGGTTGAACCAGACCACGTCGGGTTTCTCGCGCCGGATCGCGCGCATCAAGCGCAACGGGTTACTGAGACTGTTAAATTTCCAGCAGCGGTTTACTGAGAATCCATCGAGCTCTGGCTGAACCGGAGAATACTCATCCGCAAGAACCCTCAGCTCGATGCCAGGAATACGTTGCAGTTCGCTGGCTATATGAAACCCGTATTCGTTCAGTGCATCCCGGCTTGGTGGAAATGACGTTACTAAACAGATTTTCATTACTGCCCTTGCCCGAAGATGGCGTAACGCGAAAGTTTTCCGAGCAATGTGAAGTAGTGCAGCGCCACTTTAATATCGGCCTTGCTTTTCCCGAACTGACGAGTAGCAAATTGAAAAGGCACCTCGGTGGTTTTACTGATCCGGCCTTTCACCAAGATTTCTAGCAGGATCTTGAAACCTTCTGGTTGTAACTTAAGATCGTCGATGCACTGACGCCTAACAACGAAAAACCCGGACAGTGGATCGGCAACTTTCAGACCACGGCGGCGCAGCGGAGCCGTCGCCAGTAGGGTGCTGCAGCGGGAAACAAACACCCGGAACTTGTTCCACTCTCCGAGGCTGTCGCCGTTACCGGTCACATAGCGGCTCGCAATGGCAATGTCGCTTCCATCAAGAACTGGAGCTACCAGGTCCGGTAAAAGCTCGGGCGGATGCTGCAGATCGGCGTCAATCACTCCCAACAAGTCGGCGTCGGTTTGCGCCCAGCCGTGAATCACTGCACCCGCCAGGCCGCGTTCGCCCTTTCGCTCAAACACGCGAACTCGGGAATCGTGTGCGGCGCAGGCACGACCTACTTTCGCGGTGCCGTCGGTGCTACCGTCGTCGACGATGATGAACTCGCAATCCACGGAGGCGCCCGCTACTGCGGCGCTGAGTCGTTCTAAAAGAACCGGAATATTTCCTGCTTCATTCAGGGTCGGAATTACTAAGCCAAGTTTCGGTCGAGAAGAGTTACTCATTTTGGGTTCCCCGCGTTCACCGTTAAATAATTCAGCACGCCGCAAATCTTTGGATGTTGCTCAACATAAACACGTTGGTCGTGCTTAAATCAGAACTGCTGTAGTTAGTTGAGTTAAAAACCTGAAGCCGCTTAGGCCACCACGGTGGAATCCACTTGCGGGTGCAGGCTGGTGTTTTCCACAACGTTCAGTCGGGCAATGATGGCCGAGTGAACACTATCGGGATCACCGGCCGGGATCAGAGTGAGGGGCGCAAACTTCCGCAACTCGAGATACGAGCTGCGATATTGACGCATGAAATCGATGGGATACTCGGGCTTTCTTGCCCGAGCCTCTTCTGGCACTGCGTCCAGCAAGTAGGAAACTTCGGTATCAGGCGCCAAGGCCAGCACCAGTCGTGCATAAGCGCGTGCCAGCCAGTGCCGCATAGGAAGTGCAGCCAATTGATCGTAAATGTAACGATCAAAAATAATCACACCGCCACTGTCGGACGCTCGCTCGCTTCGAACTATCTTGCGTAAGCGAGACACATCGAGCAAATGCAATAACGATCTTCCAAGCAACAACGGAAACGACCGGGTATTCTTATCATTGCGGTTCGCCGGCTTATCGGGTGAGCCTACGTTCCCATCGCTCTGCAATACTTTGCGGCTGAAACCTGACCGCATGGATGAGAGAACGGCTACGTTGTCCCAAAAAGTTAAAATCCGGACGGAGAGACCTTGTTCGGCGAGATAATCGCGCAGCTTTTCGATCTGAGTGCTTTTACCTGCGCCATCAATTCCAGAGAAAGTAATCAGCATGGGAGCCAAGAAAGTAAATCCTCGAAAATAAAAATCAAAATGTAATCAATGTCCTGGAGCATTAGGTACGCGGCCCGGGCTCGCAGCTGATAAGGCCGCAACGGTACCAAGGGCGATTCCCGCTCCGGCAATAAATCCGAAACGGATGAGCCAGGTACGAATCTGTCGTTGTTTCGGTGGAGCAATCGCCACTCCTGCAGGCTTGGACGCTGCACCGCCGCTCACCTGAACCTCAGGTGCGACCGCAGTCCCGCTCGGCTGTTGCGCAGCCGGAGGCACTTTGTTCTGTGGTGCTGGGGTGTTTGAAGCTGGGGTTGACGATCTACCGGGATTTTCCGGCAGCTCAATGGGTGGCTGAGTTGAATTTTGCGCAGCCCCCTGTTCTGGCTGCTGCGTCTGCTGTTGAGCTACAAGAGGTTCTGCAAAAACGCCCAACAGAAAAATCAAACTGCAGACCGTTGCCCGATGAACGATCCGATTCATGAAACCTCCACCCTCGCGTGCGATCATGCCGCCAAGGGTTGCGCAACCACTTTGTCTGCCGCCACATCCTCGTTTTCGCTCGCCAGTTCCGAAGTGAAGCTCGCACTCGCATCAAAAATGGGAAATTTGCTGAACAATTGGTCCATCCGCGTCAGTTCAAGAAAAACTGCCGCTTCAGGCTACATCTCTCCCAGTTGCAAGGCCCCATCATTTTTCGCGACCATCTCCATGCAGTCCAGCAAACCCTCGAGGCCCGCGAGATCCATCTCTCGCACACGCGAAAAATCCACGACTACGTGCGGTGAGGCCGACATTCTGGTTTTAAGTTCCCGCCCTAGCCTGCGCGCTTCTTTGCTCCCGAATGCCTCTGGTAACTTGATCATGATTGCGGACTGCGATTCCATGTCATCATCCCCTGGGCTCTGCAACGTTGTGCAGAAACTTAAGATCCATTAATTTTTGTTGCGTTCTTACTGCTTTTATTGCTTTTAATCAAGTTCTACTCTGTTCTTATAGATGCTGTTTGTTAACACTAGGTTCACCAGTTATTAATCTCCTACGTTGATAGTTGTAGCTTGTTCAGTAACGTCGACCCTGCGCCATAGAGCGAAAACGATTTTGTTGCACGAATCAATCGTGGATCGTTGATTGGCAATTCAGTTTTTCGCTCCAGGTTAAACATTTTTTGATTGCTGACGATCGAGCCTCGAACCGTCAGGCCAAGGCCCACATATGTTTCCTGCAGAATCCACGATCGATCGACTGTGGTTCCGCAATCAATTTCACAGTTGCGTTCAATAGCGCTGCCGCCGGTTATCGAGGTGCAAGCAGCGATACGCGTGTTGGAGCCGATAAATGCGGGACCGCTGATTACGCAAGAATCATCGACATCCACGCCGTCCCCGAACCATATGCCCTCACCAACCTCCGTCCCAACGGGACGCAAGCTGCATTTCCCGGCTAGTCCATCGTCGGTAAGACGACGAAAATCCTTCGGTTTGCGCAACCGATTTATGTAGCCACGATAATAGAAATGCTCTTGATCGGGAATCAGATTACTCAACGTCGTCCTGTACGCGTGGTCTGATTCACGAAGAACATTTGCATTGACCACTGCCACGTCTACCGAGCTATCTGCCGCATACACCTGCGTCAATCCCGCGCGGCGTTCAGAGTGAAAGCTCAGAAGCTCTCTGTAATCCAGATCGGTATATGTGCTGGTGCGCAGCAAAATGAGAGTGTCGACCCCCTGCTGCACATATTCGCCAATGGCTTTCTCCCACGCAGAAATAAAATCATTGGAAGTGGCGCTTCTTGTTGGAAGCAGTTGCGTAAGTGCCGACCCTTCGGGAATTACGCTGGTGGATTCGATGCCCGCTTCCCGAAGTCGACTGATACTTCGATCCAGCAGGCTATTGCCTAATATTTCAAGCTTCGCATCGGGGACGTTGGTCAGAAACCGCTTGCGTCTGCGGTTTTCGCCCCTCGACGGTTCCACCGAATCGGCTTCACTGCCGGTTCTGGCCGCCAAAGTCAGGATTGCCGCGATTTGCACTTTGCTATCTCCTGTTCCAGTTGCGAAGCCGCTGTTGCGATCTATCTAAGCTAGAACCCGACATCAGGCTGCATTACTCGCAGAAATTTGCGAAACCACTGGAAAAATTGTGCGCGGGAACTCGCGAGTAAGTTCCTCGGAGTTCCAGCGAACTGCTTCTCTGCGGGCCCGTGAGCGCTGCGCCCGGTTGACGACCGCGTCATTCTCCTGATGGGTGCGTCCGAGTAATTCTCGAATCCGAAGCTTAGCTTTGTGCAGTTGTGATTTGGAATTACCGACGGAGCAATCCAGCAATTCGGCGATCTCCTGGTGCTCGTAACCTTCCACCTCATGTAATAAGAAGATGGTGCGATAACCGTCGGGAAGTTCCTTGATGGCGCGGGCGAGAGCGATGCGATCAACGCATCCGGTCAAACGGTCGTCGCGGCTTCCATATTCACGACGGACTACCTTTGCGTCCTGACTAAATGGTTCATCTAAAGAGACCTGCTTGAGGGCTTTTTTGCGAAAGTGCATGAGCACGGTGTTGACCGCGATGCGATACAGCCAGGTTGACAGCGCAGAGTCGCCACGGAATGTCGCGAGTTTGCGGAACACCTGGAGAAATGCATCTTGCGTGAGGTCTTCGGCCTCGGCCGTATTGTTGGTCATGCGAAGGCAAACGGAATAAACTTTTGCTTTGTGAGCATGAAATAAAGAAGCGAACGCATCTGCGTCGCCGATTTGTGCGCGCTTTACTAGATCTAGGTCGGACTCGAATCTTGCTAGAGCATTGGTGTCGGTGGTGGTGGTCACTGGGGCTCTCCTTTCAAAACGCCTGTCTTTCGTGGCTTTGCGATGTTCTGGATTAGCCGTAATCACAGTTATGAAGGTAAAGTCCTTTGTGCAAATGGTCTATCCGGTGAGGTCTGTATGCGTAAACAGACGTTCCTGTACCGCCTTGATCCACAAGAAGTTCGCGCTGCTTGATGAAAACACCTGAATTTGCGCACACGAGGAAGCTTTTTCACCAGTCCTGAAATATTTTCCGGATTTTCCGGTATGAAGGCTTCTACTGCGGTCATCTACGGGGTGTATTGCACCTGCTTCGCCAGACGCATCTCTTTGCACCAGAAAAGTGGATTTTACGGTGCGTGGCGTTAATGACTTGTTCCACATGGAAGGGTGCCGGGCAAAAGAAGTGGACGGAGCGACAGGGAATTTAATTCGCTACACATTACATCTTCTCTGCTACAGGAAAGTCCTCAGAGGAATTACAGATTTCGCAGGATTGTGACGGTTATGGCTTCAGCCTATTCTCGGGCTATGAACGTTGCCCTCAACTTCCCTACCTTTCGAGCAGGCGCCGGCACGGTATAGTGTCGGCTCCTGCTTCTCGCCTCACCTGGACCGGGTGGTCGAAGTTAAGGGAAATCGATGGAGCGAAATCCAAACTTTCCGCTCAATAACGTTTAACAAAAACGAATCATCCGGGAGGATACTGTGGCCGTTGAATCTTTAAACGAACTTTTTGTAGAACAGCTTCGCGATCTTTACGACGCGGAAAATCAACTTATCAAAGCACTTCCGAAAATGGCGGAGGGTGCCAACTCAGACGAACTGCGGCAGGGATTTGAAGAACATCTGGAACAGACCAAGGGGCACGCCCAGCGCATCGAGCAAATTTTCGAGCAGCTCGGAGAGAAGGTAAAAGGCAAAAAGTGTAAGGCTATGGAAGGCCTGGTCAAAGAAGGCGCCGAGACGCTCGCAGAGGACATGAACGAAGACGTGAAAGACGCAGCTCTCATCGCGGCCGCCCAACGCGTTGAACATTACGAAATTGCCGGCTACGGGACCGCTCGCACCTTCGCTAATTTGCTGGGCCAGGACGAAGCCGCTTCCTTGTTGGAGCAAACCCTCGAGGAAGAGAAGGAAACCGATGCCAAGCTGACTCAGTTGGCTGAAGGGATCAACGTTGCTGCCGAGCACCAAGGCGAAAAGAAATCGAGAAGTACCTCGCGCAAGAAGCCAGCAGCTTAATCGCTAAATATATAAAGACGGTAGCGGTGAACCCGCTGCCGTCTTTTTGTGCTTAAAATCTTCCTTTACTCAATACCCGCCTGCACCACGTGCACAATGTTGTTTCGCACCGCGTAAAGTACCAGATCGCTGACTGAATGCAACTGCAGCTTCCGCATGATGTTCGAGCGATGCGTTTCTGCTGTCTTTACGCTGAGGCCAAGTGCTACCGCGACTTCTTTAGTACTCTTTCCCTCGGCAAGCAATTGCACGATCTCGCGTTCACGTGGGGTCAGGCGATTACGGCCAGCGGTTGGTATAGGCGCGCCGGGAGTTCCGCCCTTCAAATAGCCTTCCAGAACCATCGTCGCGACCTTTGACGTGAAGTAAGTCTTATCGCGACGCAGTGCTTCGACGGCAGCCACCAGATCGCGGGCGGCGTCGGATTTCAGGAGGAAGCCGCGAGCGCCGGCGTTCAATACTTCTCGCACCACTTGATCAGAATCATGCAAGGTAAGAATTAAAACGCGGGCTTGCGGGTTAGACTTCAGGATCTGTCGAGTCGCCTCGAGTCCATTGAGACCCGGCATCCCGATATCCAGAATGACAACATCCGGCTTTAGTTGCTGCGCCTTGTCAACCGCTTCGCGTCCATCACCAGCCTCGCCACACACTTGCCAGTCGTGTTGAGACTGAAGCAGCGCCATTAGTCCTTTGCGAACCACTTCATGATCATCGGCGATCAGAACCCTGAATGTCCCCATGGTGCACCTCTCATTGAAGCTGGATAATATCGCTACAGACAGCTACTTTGAAACGGCGAACTAATTCGAGCATCATCGTTAAAAAACCAAAACACTATCAATCCAGATTAAAGAAACCAGTTTAGCGGATGCCACTGCGTCACAGTCCTGCGCGCCGAAGAAATCAACATTCCTTCGCACTTGCTATGCTCATGCCTGCGGTCACTACGCTCGGCTTTTCCTTCTCGTGGTCCTCAATCAATGCAACCTTGACTCCACGGGCTGGCTCAAGCACCAGCGTCATGGTGGACGCACAACGTCCACAAAGCCACAAATGCAAAGTCTGCCGCTCCGGATGCTCATCAAAAGGCGCACACTTCTCATCGCTGGCGGCCACCGAAATTGAGACTACCTCGAATTGAAACAAGCGCCCTTCTGAAAAAGAGTGGAGCGGGCGGTTGCAACCTTCGTTAGCGCAGTATGCGAGCATTCGATTCACGGATCTAGAGCAAGACTCTTCGGTTCCACCGCTAATACCACGAACAACAAAACTTACAGGCAAACCCCTATTCCTCCAATACAGTGTGCACTGTATTTTCTGGAGGTTGCTATGGCACTTAACCATTTGGATGCGTCGATCGGTGATTTGCTCCAAGCAATTGAGAGAGGGAGACAAAACCCTTCAACCGCAGCTCATCTCAGTAGTTATGGCATCACGAAACCTGCTACTCACAAAAAAACTAGGCATTGCAACTCCTTTCATTCCTAAAAAACCTACGATCGAGAGTCTTCGAGCGGCGGCTAGGGATTGCCGCGCCTGTGACCTCTGGAAAAAAGGGACTCAGACCGTATTTGGAGAAGGCAATTCTCGGCCATCCATGATGCTGATCGGCGAACAACCGGGTG
This sequence comes from Terriglobales bacterium, assembly GCA_050746025.1. Taxonomy (GTDB): domain Bacteria; phylum Acidobacteriota; class Terriglobia; order Terriglobales; family Acidobacteriaceae; genus Gp1-AA145. The sequence goes on from JBOGLH010000039.1 coordinate 34,371, forward strand.
ATAAAGAGGACATCACCGGACATCCATTTGTCGGACCTGCCGGACGCCTTCTCGATGAAGCCCTGGGGGCCGCGGGAATTGATCGTAAAGACGTATACGTCACCAATGCGGTGAAACATTTCAGTTGGACGCCCGCTGAGCGTGGCAAACGCCGGATCCATAAGAAACCCAGATATTCGGAGATCAAGGCTTGCCGTCCATGGCTGGATGCCGAGATTGGGGTAACGCATCCTGAAGTGATCGTTTGTCTGGGCGCCACCGCCGCGCAGGATCTGCTCGGCAAGGAATTCAGCGTCATGCGCGACCGCGGCAAGTTCGTGCCATCGCCGTTGGCTCCTCACGTAATGGCCACGGTTCATCCTTCCTCCATACTGCGTGCTCAGGATGATGAAGCACGACGTGAACAGAAAGAAGCCTTCATTGCCGACCTGCGTGTGGCAGCAGCTCAGATCAAGAAGCAGCCTCGCGCAGCATGAACGCTATGGCTTAGCTTCATTACATCTTCTCCTCGAAGTGCGTACAGTCCTCATCCGATGCCTAATGATGTACCGCACGACTAGACTAAAAGTTCCGGTATGGATTTCCTGAAAAGTGCAGGTAAGCATCCTCCGGCTGAGGATGACGAGCCCGTGAGTCATCGGCCTCCGGTGCTCAAGGAGCCCGAACCAGACACGCCCGAGCCTGATCGCGAGGAAGACGATCACGGCTTGGACACGGGCGTACAGGTGCGGGCGTAATCTCGGCCAGCATTATGACTCTCACTAAATCACTAATTCGCAAGTTGATTTTTGGTAGTGCAGTAGCTTCAGGCGCTGGAGTTGGAATTGGTGCAGGCGCCGTCGCCGGCTTGGGGCTCGCCTACTGGGGATTTCGGCAGGGGCGCCGGTACGGACTCGATGGCAGAGTGGTTGCAATAACCGGCGGGTCGCGTGGACTAGGACTCGCGATGGCACGCGTGTTCTTGCGTTGCGGCGCAAAGGTCGCTCTTTTGGCCCGCGATCCCGAAGCACTTGAGCGGGCGCGTCAGCTTCTCGCGGGCTTGGGAACAGTTTTTGTCCGTCCGTGCGATGTTCGCGATGAGAAGCAAGTCGCGGAAGCCATGCGCGATGTGCGGCAGGAGTTGGGCGACATCGAGGTCCTGGTAAACAATGCGGGCACAATCACCGTTGGTCCATTGGATACGATGACCGAAGAGGAATACCGCGAGTCGCTGGATGTTTTTTTCTGGGGCCCGCTGCACACAACTCTCGCTGTTCTTCCGGAAATGCGGAAACGCCAAAGCGGCCGAATCGTAAATATTTCTTCAATTGGCGGCAAGATCAGCGTTCCGCATCTTTTGCCCTACAGCGTTGGAAAATTTGCGTTGTCCGGATTCTCCGAAGGCCTGCGAGCAGAACTTTCACGCGAGAATGTGTACGTCACCACAGTTTATCCGGGACTGATGCGCACCGGCAGCCCGCGCAACGCGGACTTCAAAGGAAAGCATCGTGCCGAGTACACATGGTTTCTGTTAAGTGACTCGGCACCGGGGTTTTCGATCAGCGCCGACCGGGCTGCGCGCCGTATTGTGCGCGCTTGTGAATACGGCAGCTCCCAACTGGTACTGGGTCTGCCGGCCAAAGTTGCAGTCAAACTGAACTCGCTGTTTCCGGCAGCTTTCTCTGCCAGTTCTGCCATGGTCAATCGGGCGCTGCCTGGCCCAGGCACTTCAGGGTACAAGAAAGCGAAAGGCACCGATAGCAGAACTCCACTTACCGAATCCTGGCTCTCGTCGCTGGACAAACGTTCAGCCAAACGAAATAACCAAGTGCAAAACCCAATACCGGTGAACTCATGACGATTACTACGAATCTTGCCGAAAAGATCGGGGGAAAGGCATTTTCTCGCCGCCCCGCCACCACCAATGTTGAAACCGCGCTTACGCTGGCGACTGGTGCAGCCATTGCCATCTACGGCGCTTTGCGCAGGGATTGGTTTGGCGCCGCGTTAGCCAGCGGCGGAGGATATTTGGTTTATTGCGGGGTGACTGATTTGCGTCGGCCCTATCAAGGCAGAGTGCGCGTGGCATTCACCATCAGCAAAAAGCCGCAAGAAGTCTACGATTTTGTGCGTAATGCGGATAACTGGGGTCGCGCACTGCGCGAGCCAAAGTTTGAGCACGACGGCAAAGACTGTATGACATTGCGTTTCGGCGGCAAAAAAGGGGCTGAATTTAAATCGCACGTCGAACTCACGGATGAGAAGCCCGGCGAATTTATTGCGTGGGCATCGGAGGAGCAGATGCTTGAGCACCGCGGCGTGGTGCGCTTCAAAAAAGCGCCCGGAGATCGCGGCACCGAAATCAGCGTCGCGCTGGAATACAAATCTCCCACCGGTCCTATTTCCAAGGCATTGGCGGCACTAGCGGGATTAGATCCTGAGCAATTAGTGCGCGAAGGCTTGCGTCAGATCAAGCAGCTCATGGAAACGGGAGAGATTCCCACTACCGAAGGCCAGCCGGTGGGGGCGAGGGGCATTACCGGCACCACCAAACGGGTTCTTTATCACGAACGTCCAGCCGTGGAAGTTCAACCTGAAGAGCGATTGGCAGGCGACTAAGAGAGTTTAGGAGGAATTGTGAAAGCGCTTTGTTGGCAGGGAAAAAATAAGGTGGAAGTCGAGCGGGTCAACGACCCGGAGATTTTAAATCCGCGAGATGGAATCGTTCGCATTACCCGTACTGCGATTTGCGGGTCAGACCTTCACCTTTATGACGGCTACATTCCTACGATGGAACCCGGCGATGTTCTCGGCCACGAGTTTATGGGTGAAGTTGTCGATATCGGATCTGAAGTACGACGCGTGAAGAAGGGTAATCGCGTCGTCATTCCTTTCACCATCGCTTGCGGACAGTGCGGTTTTTGCCAGAATAATTTGTGGTCGGCATGTGACAACACTAACCCTAACGCCTGGATGATGGAAAAGCTCTACGGTTATTCCGGCTCTGGCCTTTTCGGTTATTCGCACATGATGGGTGGATACGCGGGCGGTCAGGCGCAGTTCGTGCGCGTGCCCTTCATCGACGTTGGAGCATTGCAAATTCCTGATGGTATAGACGACGAGAAGGTCCTTTTTCTGTCCGATATTTTTCCCACTGGATACATGGCCGCGGAAAACTGCAACATTAAATCGGGCGACGTGGTTGCCATCTGGGGATGCGGGCCGGTCGGCCAGTTTGCCATCCGCAGCGCATTTCTACTTGGCGCCGAACGCGTGATTGCGATCGATCGCCTACCCGAGCGTTTGAAAATGGCGCGCGCCGGTGGCGCTGAAATTATCAATTACGAAGAAGTCGACGATCTGGTCACGGAATTGAAATGGATGACGGCAGGACGCGGGCCGGATTCGTGCATGGACGCAGTAGGTCTGGAAGCGCACGGAACCGGAGTTGCCGCCGCCTACGACTATACGAAGCAGCGGTTGAAATTATCCTTTGATCGGCCGACCGTACTTCGGCAGGTAATGCAGGCATGCAGAAAAGGCGGGTCGGTTTCGATCCCCGGAGTGTATGGCGGCGTACTGGACAAAATTCCATTCGGCGCAGCTTTTGGCAAAGGGCTGACTTTCAAAATGGGCCAAACCCATATGAATAATTACACCGGCCGATTGCTGGATCACGTGCAGAAGGGCGACATCGATCCCTCGTTCGTTATCACCCATCGGTTCAATCTTGATGAAGCGCCAGAAGCCTATCGTATCTTCCGGGACAAGAAAGACGAATGCATCAAGGTCGTACTGGATCCGTGGCGGGAGCCTTTGGCCGCCTGACCGGGCCCGCGGGAGGCATTGGAATGGGGAGCGGACGTCCATGTCAGCGCCTGTTTTCTCGACCGTCTATGGACGGAAAACTGCCTGGAATGTGTTTGTTGCGTGAGCCGTTACGCAGTTTTTGAACCTTAATTCCCTTGAGTGCGTCTGCTATAATGAACGACAGGTAAAAGGAGAATTATGGCCACTATAACGCCCGAAATTAAGCCCCAGGAAACCACCAAAAAGACTCCCGTTATTTTGACCTCGAAGGCGATCGCCAAGGTTAAAGAAATCATGAGCCAGCAGGATCCGACTCCGGCAGGACTGCGCGTCGGCGTGGTTGGCGGCGGCTGTTCCGGCTTCTCCTACTCCATGTCTTTTGAAAATGAGCCTGGCATGATGGACAAGGTTTTCGACATGGAGGGCCTGAAGGTTTATGTAGACGCAACCTCGGTGATGTATCTCGACGGCTGCAGAGTCGATTATCTTGAGACGCTTGAAGGCGCGGGCTTCAAGTTCGAGAACCCGAACGTGAAAAGCACATGCGGCTGCGGATCTTCGTTCAACGTGTAAACTTTGGATTTTGACGGCAAAAGGCCCTCGTAACGCGAGGGCCCTTTCTTTTGCGTTCAATATTATTGCTGGTTGGGTTGTTGAGGATTCGGCTGAGGCGGTTGCATTCCAGGATTCATTCCACCCGGTCCAGGGCTGAATCCCGGCTGGTTCTGCCCATCATTGTTTTGCTGACCGGGTTGTTGCTGGATCTGCACCGCGTTTTGCAGAGGCGGCTGATTGGGAGTCGTGAGCAGGCCACCGCGGTCGGTGCTGGGGTCGTAAATAAATTGCCACTGGTTGTAGTGATCTTTCTTGTTGAACTCGCGAATCGATTTTTTCTTGCTGGTGCTGGCTACTCCCACGATCGGTAAACCGCCAAAGCTCTGGCCGTTGCTGTTTGTCGAACCTGCCTGGTTTCCAAGACCGCCAGGGCCTTGCGGCGCGTTCGCGGGCCCAGGCCCGTTCTGCGGGGCTTGATCGGTATCTGAATTGTCGCCGGCGGCGGATTGAGGTTGGTCCTGCGGCCCGCCTGGATTCGAACTTGGCCCCGGACCACCCGGATTCGAACTCGGTCCCGGTCCGCCCTTCGCGAGGTTATTACCCATGTTCAACGCTCCGGGTGCGCCTCCTTGAATAGGCGAGCCGGGATTACCGGGCGCCATTCCACTGGCCGCTCCGGGATTGAACGAGGATTGAATGTCGTTCATGCGCAGGAATTTGAAGTCCTTACCGGTAATCGGATCTTTGTAGCGCTTTCTCAGATAGTGAACGTTATTTGTGCTTTCGAGGTCTTCGATGCGGGCCGGATAGTGTCCGAATTTTTTCACATAGTGCCGCAGGGCGCGCGAATACTGTACCCCACGGTGAATCAGTTCTTCTTCGCGGTCGCGTTTGATCTCAAAATCAACTTTTTGGATCCAGGCGAGGGAAGCGATCGCCAACAATGCGACGAACAACATAAGGGTAAGGAGCACGTACCCTCGTTCGCCACGCCGTGATGGGGGACATTGAGACATTAATTCATTTGAACCATAACCGGCGAGCCGTTACCCCTGGTTGAGCGGAATGCTCTGGCGGTTATTGCTGAGCACGTCCAGGATTTCAACCGCCGTCGCGGAGATTCGAACTACCTTGTAACGGCGGTCAACGATATCGCCTTCTCGCGCGATGAAGACGTCCTCTCCCTGAGCCAGAAAAATTCTTTTGCTGCCACCCGCCGGGGTTGCATAACCGTAGAATTTCAAGTCGATCGGGGGCGGGGGCGGGGGCGGCGGCGGAGCGGGGCCCTGCTCCGTTTGCGTTTGAGTAGCTACCTGCACAATCGGCTTCGGGATATCGATGAAGACCTTAAAAATATTTCGTCCGGTGCCTTCATACTTTGTGTCTTCGCTGACCTTCAAAAGATCGGTGCGCAAAGTGGGATCGAGTGACTGCGCAGCGCTCTGTCTTTTCGGGGTGCTTCGGTTGCGGCCGGTTGCTGCTCTCGGGGCCGGTGGCGGAGCTGCCGATGTCTCGGACGCGTGGTCTCCAAGTGCTGCCGGAGGTGGGATCGACACACTGGATGACCCGGAACCCAGGAAGCCAGAGAACCGCGTCGCCATCAACACGATAGCGATGACCACCAGCGAAACCGCGGCGATCACTTTATTACGATTTTCTGCACCCAAATTCACTACGTCGACCTCATGTAAGTTTCAATTCTGAGCTGCAAGCCCACGACCCCGTTTTGCTCGCTTCCCAATTCCACGCCATCAATCAGGAAAAAAAGTTTATTGCGCTCGAGGGCATTGATGAATCGCACCAGTTGCAGGTAGTCGCCTGAAAGGTTGGCGGCAATCTCAACTCTTTCCAAGCCTTCAATGGGGGCATCCTTCACCGTATACTTCACTCCCGAAATGCGCACCCCCGACGCCGACGACACGCTTCCCAGGCTGGCTGAAATGGAAGATTCCTCGGTCGGGAATCGGTCCTGATAAAATTCTTCGATCTGCTGTTTGGCGCGCGGAAGTTTCTTGTCGAGTCCGCGCCAAGGAGCAAATTCGCGCGCTTTCAACTGCTGCCACTCCTGCCTCATTTCCTGCTCGCGGGTTTCGCGCATGCCTGCAAGCGGGGTGAGTAGCATTGCCACGGCTGCCGCATCAACAAGCACTAGGGCCGCAATGGCGAATTTCAAACGGCTGCGTGTGCGCTTTAAATCAGGCATTAGTTCATGCCTCCATGGCTATCGCGCATCTCATTTTCGGGAACATATAACGCATTGATGTCGAACTGAACACGATCTCTATTAGTGTTGGTATTGTTCTCGGTCTCGAACTTTTCAGCGTCGATGCGGGTTTGCCGGAAGTGCTTCGAATTTTCCATCTTCCGGACCAGGTCGAGCGCCTGCTCGCGAGTTTCTCCGCCCACCACCAGCTTCAGCTCCAGATTGTTGTCGGGAGATATTCCGGGATGGATGGAAATCACATGTAGATGCGCCGGCATCACCTGTTCCAGTTGCTCGAATGCCAACGTCCATGAAAACGCCTTGCGCGCAAATAAATCATTCAGGAAGCGGGACTGATCACGTACCGTCCGGTTCTGCGGCTGATTGAGCATCGCTTCGGCCTGGCTCTTCTCCTGATCGAATTCGGCCAACTGGGTCTTCAGTTTTGTCATTTGTTGACGATCGCGGCTGCCCTCGATGAATCCATTCACCGCCAGAAACACGAGCAAGGCTGTAACCAGCGCCAGGAAGCCGATGCCGGTTCCCCAATAGGTCCAAAACTGCCGTGAATCCTCGTAGGGCTGGGACGCGAGATTGATCTTGAGCTGCATCAGGAAAGCAGCGCGCCGACTACGCCCGCCATCCTCCATTTCGGAATCGAACCGCCGCCCAGACCCAACTGCGAGGCTTCCACCAGTTCTCTGACTTCCGCGCCTGTTTGAGCCCGCAATGCCGGTGCCGCGCCGGCGATGTCTGAAATTCCGGCCACGTACACGGCCTCAATGTTGGTGGAATAAGTATCTTGAAAGAACACCACCGAGGGATACACGTCTTCGGCGAGTTGTTCTCCGCTTATGGTCACGCCGCGCGCATTTTCAAGTGTGCGGAAAAGCAAAAGCTGCTGCTTGTCCAAAATTGCGATGCTAGTGGTATGCGCATCCACTTTGATCACCAGGGATCCACCGTTGCCAGACGCCCCGCCGAGCGCTGCCAGCATTGAAGGCAGTACCACGCCGGGGTTGAAGCCGGCGTCGCGAAATACAGCTTCGTAGTCCTGCACAACGTTGTTGAGGCAGACAGCCGCAATTACCCGCACCCCTGCTGGAGTAGTTTGCGCATGATAGGAAACTGCAGCCTTGTCCACGTCAAAGGGAAGCGACTTGCGCAGACGAAAGCGAACCACGCCCTCTGCTTCTTTGGGCTTATCGGGTAATGTGTCGAAATCGAGCAGCACAACTCTGACCGCTGCGTCAGGAAGAATGGCAATTACGTCGCGAGAGTGCCCACCCACCTGTTCCAGCGCGCGGCGCAGCGCGTTCACCACCATATCGCGCTGGCGAACGTTGTTCTCAGTCAGGTCCGGTACCACGCACCCCGGCGTAAGCTCACTGGTTGAGCACAGCTCGAGAACCTGGCGCGAATCAGATGCTCGTCCGGCAATTACCCGGTCAGGCGCAATCTCGCAGGCCAGCTTCGGTCTCGCGGAATGGTTGTTGTGTGGCATAAGAAGTGACGAGTGGCCAGTATCAGTGGTCAGATCAGATCAGTAGGCTTAGTTCCAAACCATTATGATCACTGCATTACCTCATCGTCTCAATAAATGTGACCTTGTTGATCTCCTTGAGCGTAGTCATTCCAGTCCGTACTTTATCGAGCGCGGACTCACGCAGAAAACGCATGCCCTCCTCGCGCGCCGCACGGCGAATTTCCGAAGTGGGCTTGCGCGCCAGAATCATTTCACGAATCCGGTCACTCAAATCGAGCAACTCGTGAATTGCGCTTCGGCCGCGAAAGCCTGTGCCGGCGCACTCAATGCATCCCTGACCTTCGTAGAACGAAACTTTCGACCACTGCTCGGGGTCGAGCCCGCTGGCTTCCAGCACGTCCGCCGGATAATGGACCACCTCCCGGCAGGAGTTGCAGATCAAGCGCACCAAGCGCTGGGCCAGAATGCAATTCAATGCGGAAACAAAGTTGTACGGTTCGACGCCCATATTCAAAAAACGCCCGAGTACATCGACCACATTGTTGGCGTGGACGGTGGTGAATACCAGGTGCCCAGTCAGCGCTGACTGAATTGCAATTTGCGCGGTTTCGGTATCGCGGATTTCACCGACCATAATTTTGTCCGGATCGTGACGCAAAATCGAGCGTAGGCCGCGGGCAAAGGTCAGGCCCTTCTTCTCGTTCACCGGAATCTGAGTGATGCCGCGAATCTGGTACTCGACCGGATCTTCAATGGTGATGATCTTATCTTCTTCGGTCTTGATTTCGTTCACTGCGGCATAAAGTGTGGTGGTCTTGCCGCTTCCGGTTGGCCCGGTCACCAGGACCATGCCATAGGGTTCTTTAATGTAGCGGCGGAATTTCCGCAGGTCGTCTTCGTCAAAACCCACAACATCGAGCGTGAGCGAACGGAACTTCTCGCTCATCGATTCCTTGTCGAGCACGCGCAGCACGGCGTCTTCGCCATGAATCGACGGCATGATGGAAACACGGAAATCAATCGGCCGCTCGGGCTGTCCGTACTTCACGCGAAAACGCCCGTCTTGCGGCACCCGGCGTTCGGAGATGTCCAGCTCGCTCATAACCTTGATGCGCGAGATGATGGTCGAATGATGCTCTTTGGCGATCGGGGGCATGGCCTGGGTAAGCACACCGTCGATACGAAACTTGATGCCCACGGAATCATCCTGGGTCTCGATGTGGATATCACTGGCGCGCCGTTGGAGTGCCGTAAAAATCGTGGTGTCCACAAGCCGGATGATCGGGCTCATGTCGCCTTGCGCGGTCAGTTTGTCGATTGAGATGCTTTCGTCGCCGCCTTCTTCTTCGTGAACTACAGCGAGAGTAAATCCTTCGCTAGCGTCTTCGAGAACGCGTTTGGATTGTTCCGTCTTCTTGAGGATCTCGCTGATCTGTGCCAGCGTCGCAACTTTGGTCACGATGCGCTTGCCCAGCAGCAGGCTGATTTCATCGATCATCATCAGCTGGCTGGGATCGGCGATGGCAATAGCCAAACGCCCGTCAGCGGTTTCCTCGAGAGGAACAAAGTTGTAGCGGAACATCAGGTGCGGAGAAATTTTCGTAAACAAATCGTGATGCAGCTGGAAATTATGCAGGTCTACGAACTCGCAACGATACCGGCGCGCAACATCCTTCGCGTGCTCAAGATCAGTGGCATGGGAGCCGGTTGAACCCTGGCCATTTCCGCCGCCCACGAACACTGATTTTTTTTCGAGTTTTTCTACTTTTTCAGCCATGCTTCCCATTCCACACCTGCCCCACGACTAATGAATGCTCGATCCCAGGGTGAATATCGGCAAATAAAGCGAAATCAGTATTCCGCCTACAAATACCGCCATAATGATCAGGATGATGGGTTCGATTAACGCCATTGCACCCGCTAGCGCCGTCTGCACATCTTCTTCGTAAAATTCGGCCACTGAATTCAACATGGCCGGAAGCGCCCCGGTTGACTCTCCGACTTCGATCATCTCTATAGAAAGATCAGGAAAAACTTTCTGCTCTTCGAGGCTTTTGGCCAGCGATTGCCCTTCGCGTACCCGTACCGAGGCGCGCTGAATTCCTTTGAGAATTGTCCGGCTGTTCATGGACGCGCCCGCAGTTTCAAGCGACGGGACCAGCGGCATACCGCCGGTCAGCAACGTCGAGAGCATCCGCGAAAATGTGGAAACGTGATATTTCATCCAAATGTCGCCAACCAGGGGAATCTTATGGGTGGCGCGGTCGATCGATTGTGCGCCGCTGTCCGTCGCTTTCCAGCGCCAAAGCAGAAAGAGGACCAGCGCCAGCACGACTAACCCAATGGGTGCGTATCTCTGGGCGTGCGTGCCCATTTCCAGCATGAATAGCGTGATCGCCGGAAGCTGGGCATTCAGGTCCGCATACAGCTTGGCGAACTGCGGGACCACGTAAGTCACCAGAAAAATCAACATCACCACTACAACTGACACCAGCAGCGCCGGATAAACCAACGAAACCGCCAGCTTTTTCTTGAACGTCAATGACATCTTCTGAAAATTGACGTACCGGCTAAGCACCTCATCCATGTTGCCGCTCTTCTCCCCCGCCATGAGCGTAGTGGTGTAAATTTTCGGGAATACGTGTTGGGCGGCAAACGCCTCGGAGAGAAGTTCTCCGCCTTTCACCCGCTCGCGCACGTTCTGCAAGAGCGCGCGAAAATATGCATCCCGCTGCCGCTTGACCAGAAGGTCTATTGATCCGAGCACGGGCAGGCCGGCTTTCAATAATGTAAGTAGCTGCTGATTGAAGATCAGGAAAGTGGAGGGCCTGACCCGTTTCCTCCGGCCACCCTTTCCCCCCAGCAGAAGCCCCTTCGGCTTAACCCAATAGACAAGGAAACCCTGTTGCGCAAAACGTTCGCGGACCTCAGATTCCGAGATCCCGCTCTCTACCTGTTGCAGCAGGCGACCGCGTTCATCCGCGACTTTGATTAAAAACTCAGCCATTGTTCGGGAAAAATTGGGTTCGCCCCCTCCAGTCTAACATTCAACAATCCTCGATTTTCCAGCCACTTAGCACGAAAGCCCATCTTGAGTAACGTCCAACCGATATCCTAATCCCCGGCCTCGTCTACAATCACTTCCGCCCCGGCAGGCGCCGAAAACCGGAACTTCGCGTCGGAAACTGGCAGGTTCTCTTTTTGATTGCTGAACCGGTATTCGGTAATGGAATCGTCCGTTCCATACAGTAGAATTCGCGCAATCGCATGTTCAGGAGTGATTTCCAGCAGGACTTGTCTCAATGTGTCTTCCATCCCCTTCGGAACACCCCTGAGGATGACGTCGCCCTCGTGCCAAGTCTTCATGTCTGGGGCAAAAGACAGTCCGGCTAACTCTTTTTCCAGCTTGGTCTTGCCCAGCAAGAATGCCAGAGGAGACCGGATGTCATCCAATTTTTTCATCGAAGACTTTCGCACCTGCTTCTCCGCCGGGACATAGAGCCATCCGTCATGACCGTCGCTGACAAACAACTTCTCCTCTGGAGAACGGTATTCCCATCGCATCTTGCCGGGTTTTTTTAGCCACAACGTGCCGGATTCCGTTCGATCCACGCCTGAGCCTTGGTATATCTCGGTGAATTCCGCAGTGAGCGTCTGCAGGTGGTTGTACCTTTCGTCCACCTGATGAGCTACGCTGCCAACACCGGGGAGGGCGGAGGCAGGGAACGTGCCTGCACAATAACAGGCGATGCAAACTACACATGAAATCAAGACCTTTATTTTCATTTAATTAGTCGATTACGGGGCCGAAAGCGAAGGAGTGCAGGCGTGTAGAGTTTTTTCTGCTTTCTATTGGATGCCAACTGTCAGACTATAGATACTAGATCGGCATACCCGAAAAAAACTCTCGAATACCGATTGTACTGTACCTAACAATTCGAATACGCCGTTTACACTTAGCTCGGAGCATCATGTCTTCCGAACCTAAGGTGCCACTCGAACGCCGCCGACGTAACAACCTGTGGGAGGGAATGTTGGGGCTTTTTACCCATTCCAGCACCGCTCCGATGCGGCGTGAAAGTGACATGATCCGGTCGCGTATGCAGCGCTGGGTGGAACTCGGGGACAGTGCCCTCCGCAAAAGGCGAACCGATACTGGCCTGGTAAAGCCTTATCCTCCCGAACTTCGAAACAACAAACATTGATCCGTTCCACCAAGCCTGATCAGGGATCGGACAGCACCGATTGTCTGCTCGAAAATGGGGTTCGCATAGACCACGTACACGGGATCAGAATTCTGATGAAGCCATTTCTCCAGATTTTCGAGGAACATTCGGAAGGACGATTGCGGTAATGGGTTAAAGAGGAAAACCACCGCTGGTCCGGCGGGAAAGGCAAAGTTCGCCGCATCATTGCAAATCACTTCGATCCCAGAACGCATACCCCGATGCTCGAAGTCCCTGACATTTTCGAGGGCGACCTGTACAAGTTCAGGAAGAAGCTCGATCCCTATAATTCGGCGGAAACCGAACTCCGAGGCCAGCAACAGCGCACGTCCTTTCCCGGCGCCGATGTCGATGAATGTGAATTGGCTGAAATTGGCCTCAGGCGCGAGATGCGCAGATAAGGTCGACATAATTTCTCGGAACTGTTGGGGTGGAATCGGCTGGTAAACGGAATGGAGAAGTCCGAGCAGCCGCGTCTGCCAGGACAATGTCGCGCCAGTCGTGTTGACGCGGTGTTCCCAGTCGTAGTCCATGTCGCCATACCGCTGCCGGCGACGATCGGGAAGTGAGTCGCGGAGGAACTCATAAAAGATTGCCAATAACCGGCAAAAAGACTTCAGAGTTCCGGTATCTTCGTGCTGTCGATGCCACCAGACGGCGAAAGCCTTAGACAGACTGAGTTGAGGTTTACGCACGATTCGGGAGTCCAACCAGGATCCTAACCGGCGGGGAATAATTTCGGGGCTGCATGGGGTACGTAGCCGCTGGGTGTACCTTTATCGAGAAATGGCAGATCTTCGGGATCGCTAACCACTACCCTGCCGCCAGCCTCCAGGCTATAAGGCTGACCACGTGGGTCGAGTGGAATGCCTCGGATAAGGCCGGTCGAAACCATATCAGAAAACCTAGCCGGGAAATGGCCGGTTCTATCTCGGTACTTCTGCACCAATTGTTCCAGCACGGTAACATCTTCATCCACTTGGATCGCACGCAAATGGGCCGCAGCATTCGCGCGAATCAATGCATCATGACTCGTTTGAAGAGTGGCGCTCCACATCATGCGCGCGGTGTTAAGTTCGCCACCGTGCTGTGCCATCTGCGCAGCCATGATTTTCAGAAACGGGTGGGTATTCGGCAATTGCGATCCGCGCAGAAAAGCTTCGGCTGCATCCCGGTAGTCTTTCTGGTCGTAATAAACGAATGCGAGATCGTAATACAAATGCCAGTCGTCAGGATTGTTTTGGATTCCCGCCCGCCCCAGTTCAATTGCCTTCCCAGGATCGCCAGCACCTTGCGGCGGCTTGGCCACAAGAAACGTCTCGCCAAATTCGTAGGCGGGAATCAGATGCGGATCGAGTTGGGTAGTGATGTTGAGCAGCGGCCACAGTAGCTTGTAAGTTCCTCCGCCGCGGCTGTGGGTACCGCCAAAATACTGCACAGTGCGGGTCCAATAAATATCGGCGAGGAGGCCATCGTATCCCAGGCAAAGACGCTTCAGCAGCTTTGGAGAGGAAATATAAAGCATTTCCTGCAGGGGTGCCGTGGGGCGCAGACGATCGACAGCCCGGGTCAGCCATGCAGCGCTGACCATACTGCAGAGCAGCACGGTCGCGGCAATGGCGGTAACTTGTCGCGAGCCAATCATTTCAGGTTCCGACGCTCAAAAATCAGGACGGCAGCGCTGAGTACAGCCATCGAGTAGACCAGCGCATAGAGAGTATTAAAAAGTATCAGGCCGTGGGCGACAGGTTCGCCGTGCGCAACCTGCGTAATTACGTTTAGAGCTGAAAAATTTGGCACCAGGTAAGCCGCGCCCGTGGCTAGCCAGCGCGTAACTCCGTGAGTCATCGCAGCAAAGTTGCGCAGGTCCTGCGCAAAGCTGCCAATCACAAACAGCCAAAAAGCAAAAATCGCTGAAAAAATCGGTGTCGAAAACGATGAGAAGAACAGCGCCAACGCCGTGATGATAATGAATTGCAACACTATGAAGTACAACGCAACCAGCACCCCGATATCCGAACTCATCAAGTGATGCGAGACGTAGACCAGCGCAGCGAATACTCCGATAGCCATAAAAAATGTATTGACTACCAGCGTGCCTGACAAACCAAAAAATTTGCCAGCGATAAATTCCCAGCGCCGAACCGGGCGGGACAGCACGGTGTAAAGGGTGCGCTTGTCGATTTCTTTCGAGACCAACCCGATGCCAATAAAAATAGCGATAACAATCCCGAACAGCGAAACCGCTGTCAGCCCCAGATTGATGACCACCAGGCGCTCGATGTGTATTGAGATCTGCCCAACCAACACCGCCGCCGCTGACATCAGAATCGCAAAACCGATGAGGTTATAAAGCACACGATCACGCACCGCCTCGCGGAAGGTGTTGGTCGCGATATGGAAAACTCTGGAATTCATTTTTTATCAGCCCGTGTATCGTTTTCGCCTTTCAAACTAGCTTCGGGACGGAACCGCTTCGGATTTCATTGCTGTCCCCAGCTGCGCCACAAAATAATCCTCCAGCGAACTTCGCACCGGAATCACTGAAATCAGCCGTAGCTGCTCCCGCCGTAATGCCTCAAGAGTTGCGTCCTGGTTTTCTTCCGGAACAATTACCCGCGTAGTTTCACCGGCCGCATGGCATTCCGCTCCCATCATTCGAATGCCCTCGGGGATTGTGGCGCCATGCCACACAATTTCCACCTTGCCGTGAACCCCGGACGTGAGTTCCGCGACCGCGCCAACTCCGCGCAGTTCACCCTGGTGAATAACGCCAACCCGGTCGCACAATGCTTCGGCATCAGACAGAATGTGGGTGGAGAAAAACACAGTCTTTCCGCGCGCTTTCAAATCTTCGATCAGGCTACGCACTTCGCGACGACCCATCGGATCCAACCCGGACATGGGTTCATCCAGAAATACAACCTTGGGATCATGCAGAATTGCCTGAGCGATTCCTGCCCGCTGTAACATGCCCTTGGAAAATTTTCGTAACTGAACCTTTGCCGAGTTGCTCAACTTCACTTCTTCGAGGACGGCGGAAACTCTGGCCGAAAGCTGTTTCGCATTGACTCCCGAAAGCTGACCGTAATAATGCAATAGCTCTTGTGCCGTTAGGTGGTCGTAGAAGTATGGCTGCTCAGGAAGAAATCCGATCTGAGCCTTCATGCGGGGATCATCCAGTTCCATGCCCAGGATCCGGGCACTACCCGCGGTAGGAAATACCAGCCCCATTAGAATTTTCAGAGTGGTGGTCTTCCCCGCACCATTCGGGCCCAGGAAGCCGAAAATCTCGCCTTCATCCACCGCGAGATTCAGCGGCCGCAGCGCCCTCTTCGAGCGTTTGCGCCAAAATCCTGCGTTATAGATTTTTTCCACGCCGAGAATTTCAATCGCAGGCATAGCGGTGAGGCGCCTAGAAAATTATATGCAACCGTGCAGAAGGAGCAAATGGTTGGCAAGAATGCGTATTACCACAGTTTCTATTGAGCAATTGGATAAGCCAGGCAACCAGGCACATCTGGTGCAATCACCGCCGGACCGCCATTAATACGCAGCACGCCATCCGTGACCATGCAGAAATTGCGCACGCCGGTTACGTTGTAAGACAAGGGCGCCGAGCTGGAAACCACCTGGCCGTTTGGAACTCCGCCACCGCCGCCAGTTCCAGCGGAGAGAAATGTATACCCACTTTTGGAGCCGCTGGCTAAGACGGCATCAATAATGCACGCATTCGTGCTGCTGGGGCCGCTGGCGCAGTTGCTTCCACCGGGACCGAGGGCCGCCAGATTAGCCGCAAAACCTACGTCCTGGTACGACGTCGCGTATGTAATCTGAGCTGTCGAAAGTTGGCGAACGCTCGCCACGGCGGAGGACTCGTCAGCGGAGATCTTCGCCCGCAGTAAACTCGGAATCGCAATAGCTGCGATGATCAAGATGATTGCCACTACGATCAGCAGCTCAATCAATGAAAAGCCTTTTTGCCGTTGCATTTTGATCCTCTGGTATTCTCTCGCATTCGAATCGCCAACTCGCAATTACCAAAGTCGCCTATGCCTTGAACTCGGGTGAGGCAAGCTACTAAAAACAAAGAGCATCGGATGTTTCCATCCGATGCTCCCGGCTTGTACCCTCCCCCAGGTACTTCGCCAAAACCGAACTACTGCATCGGGGCGAACGGCGCCGCAAGGCAGGTTGCATCAGTCGTTACGTTTGTCGGCTGAGCGGTTGGTGATTGGAAACGCACCACACCATCTTCGTTGGCGCAAAACGCCTTTACGCCGGTTGAGTTCCAGGTAGTCGGCACGCCGGAAGCGGTGAATTGCGTATTTACGCCGCCGGTGGCCTGGCCAGTGGAAACCAACGTGTAACCGCTCTTGGTACCCTGCGAAAGAACGAAGTCAATGATGCAGGCGTTGGCGCTGGTCGGTCCCGCACTGCAGGTGGCATTGGCCGGTCCAAGTGCGCCCAGAGTACCCGCGAAGCCAACGGCCGGATACGAGGTGCTGTATTCGATGTTGGCGGTTACGATTGAACGGATCGAAGCCGCGGCCGAAGATTCATTGGCTGCAATCTTGGCGCGCAGCAGGTTCGGGATGGCAATCGCGGCGATGATCAAAATGATCGCGACCACGATCAGCAACTCGATTAATGAAAAACCCTTCTGTTTGCGCATTTTAGTGTTATCCCTCTTCTCTTGTTTGTGAATCCTCGGTCTCAGTGACCCGATTGCCAGTACTATCGCAGTTCTCTTGCCACAGCTTTAATTACCAAAGTCGACAGTTCCTCGAGCGTTGGATCTCATCTTATGAACCACTTACGAGACTGACGGGCTCTTACCAGGCTCGAATCGTTACAGGGGTTGCCGATTTATGTTGGTCACGATGACATTTTTTGTCAGCCCGAAACTCCTGCTAGAGTAAACCAACATCTCAAAACAGAACGTACGATCTGAGTTTTCTTGCGGAAAATGTCGGCAAACGCTGCCGGTCCGACTACCGTAAACACCAAGGAACGCGTGGATTTTCTCGACAGAAACGCCAAGAGCATCGGATGTTTCCGTCCGATGCTCTTGGCCTGTATCTTCCCCCCAGGTACTCGCCAAAACCAAACTACTGCATCGGGGCGAACGGCGCCGCGAGGCAGGTTGCATCAGTGGTTACGTTTGTCGGCTGAGAGGTGGGTGATTGGAAACGCACCACACCATCTTCATTGGCGCAAAACGCCTTTACGCCGGTTGAATTCCATGTGGTCGGCACGCCAGAAGCGGTGAATTGCGTATTTACGCCAGCCGAGGCCTGGCCGGTGGAAACCAACGTATAACCGCTCTTGGTACCCTGCGCAAGAACGAAGTCAATGATGCAGGCGTTCGCGCTGGCTGGCCCGGCGCTGCAGGTGGCATCTGCCGGTCCAAGCGCGGCCAAAGAAGCCGCGAAACCGACAGCCGGATACGAAGTGTTGTATTCGATGTTGGCGGTTACGATTGAACGAATCGAAGCTGCGGCCGAAGATTCGTTTGCCGCAATCTTCGCGCGCAGCAGGTTCGGGATGGCGATCGCGGCGATGATCAAAATAATCGCGACCACGATCAGCAGCTCAATTAACG
The DNA here is from genome assembly GCA_050746025.1 of Terriglobales bacterium. Classification (GTDB taxonomy): domain Bacteria; phylum Acidobacteriota; class Terriglobia; order Terriglobales; family Acidobacteriaceae; genus Gp1-AA145. The sequence goes on from JBOGLH010000039.1 coordinate 52,235, forward strand.
AAAATCCTTTTTGCTTACGCATTTTCCAGTTTCCTCCGATGTGCTATTCGGTCTGAACGACTCTCCGTGCATCCTCGCATTTTGCTTACCTTCACTGTTAATTACCGAAGTTTGTTGGCCGGAAAGGCGGGCATCAAAGTGTTTTCAAGAACTTGCGACTTCGATGACGCGTTTTGTTTGACTGGCTACAAGGCCGCGATTGCCATTTCTTGTCAACCAAAACGACAAATTTTGTCGAGTCGGGAAGGGTTTTAATAGGGAATCATACCGAATCGGCCTTTCCGACAAGGTTCGCATGAAACCACAAAACGCGCCTGATCGTTCAGCCGCATAGGGTCCTCACCATTTTTGTATATGCAGGAAAGTTGCTTGGTTGCAACACTGATCCTGATCTCGATGATGCACAAGTCGTGCTTCCTGAACCGGCAATCGCCACTTTCCAGGCTACTGGCGGGCGACATGCATTTTCATCTTGTCTATGAAGATCAGCTAGCCGTCATGTTTGCTCGCGACACTTCGCTTTCCTTCGGTCAGCAATGACCTTAGTTATCTGTCTGCGGCTGCGCGTCCACCTCAAGTTTTCTTGCACGATAAAATGAGCCTGACGCAATGCCTTATGTCGCAACTAATATCGCAGCTCCGGAAACTGCGCTGAAACCAACAGAGCTGTTTTCGTCGCCCGGCAAGAGGACTTTCATCTTCTCTCTTTCACTGGTTCTATTGACCGTGCTCGCCTACCTGCCGGTTCGGAACAACGCCTTTATCAATTTTGATGACAATCACTACATAACTGAGAATGCGCACGTAAAAGCCGGTATCAGCTGGGACACGGTGAAGTGGGCCTTTACTACTCATGATGCCGCGAACTGGCATCCACTGACCTGGCTTTCGCACGCGCTCGATTGCGAACTATTCGGCCTTAATCCCGCCGGCCATCACTTTGTCAATCTTCTGTTGCACGGTTTAAATGTGGTTTTGTTGTTTCTGATTCTGCAGAGCCTCACTGGCTTTACCTGGCGCAGCCTGATGGTCTCTGCGCTCTTCGCAGTACATCCTCTGAATGTCGAGTCCGTAGCCTGGGCCGCTGAACGCAAGACAATCCTGAGCACCTTATTTTTTCTGCTCGCGCTTTGGGCTTACTGTCGCTATGTTCGGCAACCTACGATCGCGCGATATTTGGGCGTAGCTGGTCTGTTCGCGCTGGCTCTAATGTCGAAACCGCAGGTGATTACTTTTCCATTTGTATTGCTTCTGTTGGATTATTGGCCGCTTGGCAGAACCAGGTTCGCTGCGGTTGCTGCGCCTGAGTATTTCAATGCGGTTGAGCAACGATCATTGAAATGGCTGCTTCTCGAGAAACTCCCGTTGTTAGGGCTCAGCGCAGCAAGCGCGATCATCACTTTGCTGGCCCAGCATTCTGGGCATGCGGTACGCACGGTTGGCGAGTATTCGCTAGGCTCGCGCCTCGAGACTGCGATCCTTTCTTATGCCGCGTACTTACGCGACGCTTTTTTCCCTCGTCATCTCGCGCCGATTTATCCGCACGCCGACGGTTTGCTGACCACCTGGCAAGTTCTGCTTGCTGCCGCAATACTGATTGCGCTTTCGGCGCTCGCGATCGCCAACAGAAAACGCGCTCCATACCTGCTTTTTGGTTGGCTCTGGTTCCTGGGGACACTGGTCCCGATGATCGGATTGGTTCAAGTTGGCGAGCAGTCCCGGGCTGACCGCTATATGTATATCTCGCTCCTCGGAATTCTGCTGGCGTGCGCTTGGGGCGTCGCCGAGCTATTCGATCGTTACGAAGTCTCAACCTTATTGAGAGTGTGTGCATGTGCAGGGATAGTGGTGGTATTCGCGGTGCTGACTTTTCAGCAGATCGGCCACTGGCGCGACAGCGAGACTTTGTGGAAGTACACCATGAGCGTGACCAATCGAAACTTCATGGCGGAGGATAACCTTGCCCAGGAGCTCGCTCATCAGGGACGGACGAAAGAAGCATTGGTCCACTTTCATAATATCCTCGGCCTGCACGATTGGCAGCCGTCCGAATTGATTGCTTTTGGCATGTATGAACAGCACCAGGGGTATGCCGCCGACGCCATCCTCCAATACAAACAGGCTTTGAGCCACACCAGCGATTCCGAGACCAGGTCTGTGGAACTGAGCAATATCGGCTCCGCGTACCTCGATCTCAAAGACGCCGAGCACGCGCGGCAAAGTTTTGATCAAGCCTTGGAATCGAACCCGAAGAACGTACCTGCGCTGATCGGAGCAGGAATCGTGGCACAAAAAGCCGGAAGTTTGGACATGGCGATTAGAGATTTCACCAAAGCCGTTTCGCTTAAACCAACTGACTTGGGATACGCGCTGCTGGGGCGGGCCTTCGAACAAAGCGGACGAACTTCGGATGCCGACGCAGCCTATGCAGAGGCACAAACACTTTCACCAGATATGAACCAGACCCGCTCGGCAGTCGACCATCTTCTCTCGCAATAAACCGACCGAAGGCCGACGCTCAGGATACGTTTCGCAACACCAGCGCCGAGTTCTTTGACCCAAAAGCTATGCAGTTGCATACCGCGTGTTCAATGGACTTTTTTCTGCCTGCCTGCGGCACATAGTCGAGATCGCAATCTTTATCGGGATCTTCCAGATTAAGGGTGGGCGGAATCTGGTTGGCGCGCATGGCCACAATCGTTGCTGCAACCCCCGCCGCTCCGCATGCTCCCTGCGGATGTCCGATTTGCGACTTCAGAGCCGACATAGGAACGTGATGTGCCCGATCATCACCCAGAGCTAACTTCAACGCTCGGGTTTCGATGCGATCATTTAATTGGGTCGAGGTGCCGTGAAGATTTACGTAATCCACATCGTTCGGCCCGATCCCTGCCTGTTGCATGGCCAAGCCTATCGCGCGCGCCGGTTCCTCGCCGCACTCCATCAACCGCACGCGATGGAAAGCCTCGCAGGTCGAGCCGTAGCCAGCAATTTCAGCGAGGATCTTTGCGCCGCGGGCCTTCGCGTGTTCATATTCCTCGAGCACAAATATCCACGCACCTTCTGCCAGTACGAACCCATCACGATCAGCAGAAAAAGGTCTTGAACCTCGTTCGGGTATTCCGTTCCAGCTCTCGGTGAGGATCCTCATCAATATGAATCCCTTCACGGTGCCCAACGAAATCGGCGCGTCCGCGCCCCCGGTAAGCACCATGTCCGCTCTGCCGGATTGGATTTGCCGCACCGCGTAGGCCATAGCGTCAGTAGAAGACGTGCATCCAGTCGTAATCACATGGCTTGGACCACGCAATCCGAAGCGTACATTCAGTTCGCTGGATATGCCGCCCATAACACCGGTGGGAACACAGAACAAACTCATCTTGCTATATTGCCCATGAAACAGTAGCCGGTACTGTTCCTCAGTGAATTCCTGCGAGCCGCCGCCGGTCCCGATGATTACGCCAAACCTGCGCCGCTCTTGCATCGGCAGGGAAGAAGCATCGATGCCCGCACTTTCCAGCGCTTCGCTTGCTGCGCAAAAGGCAAATGGAAGTATCCGCGAGACATGCTTGCGGTCTTTTTTTTCAATCCACGCGAGTTCGTCGAAATTGGAAACTTCACCTGCGATCTGCACATCGATCTCTGAAGCATCGAATCGTGAGATTCGTTTCACGCCGCTCCGTCCTTCCAGGATTGCTTCCTGAAATTGCGAAGCGCCAACCCCATTCGGACTGACGATCCCCATTCCCGTGATAACGCAACGTTTTTTCAACGGCAGCTCCTGGCTTCCACAGATCGCAATACTGACACCATTTTCGAGCAAGCTCCTTCACTCCAAAGCTATCAGGAGTTTGGGTCGAGCGTTTCACAACCCGGTTAAAATCTTGTCAAGGCCCGGAAATGGTGCAATTCCGGCCAAGCTCCTGATTCAGAAAGAGAAATAAACTTCAGAATCGTGGCACAATTGGTATGGTCAATTTGCTATTCTGAAAATAGGAAAAGAAAATCTGCGGCCTCAACCGATTCCCAACTCTTTCGCCAGTGTTTTCCATTTACTGTTTACCAGCGATTTAGTTTTTTCGTCCATCAGAATGTCGTCCGGCCAGGGGCGCGCAAAGCCTTCGCTCTCCCACTTACGCGTGGCGTCTATACCCATCTTCGAGCCGAAGTTCGGCAACCGGGATGCATGGTCGAGTGAATCTACCGGCCCCAGAGTGAACTGAATGTCGCGCTCGGGATCGATGTGGTTCAGCACTTTTAATGTGACTTCGCCAATGTCCTGAACATTCACGTCTTCGTCGACCACGATCACGCACTTCGTGAACATCGCTTGTCCTAGTGACCAGATGGCATTCATAACTTTGCGCGCCTGCCCCGGATACGATTTGCGGATCGATACGATCATTAAGTTGTGAAACACGCCTTCGACAGGGAGGTTTACGTCCACGAGTTCGGGAATGGTCAGCTTCATTAGCGGCAAGAAAATACGTTCCACAGCCTTTCCCATGTATGCGTCTTCCTGCGGCGGCTTGCCGACGATGGTAGTCGCATAAATTGGATTATTGCGGTGGGTCACACCCGTCAAATGAAAAACCGGATAGAGGTCGGGAAGGGAATAGAAACCGGTGTGATCACCGAACGGGCCCTCCATGCGGAGTTCATCGAGATTGACATAACCTTCGAGAACAATTTCTGAAGCGGCGGGAACTTCAAGGTCGACCGTCTCGCATTTAACCAGTTCGACGGGACTTTGCCGCAGGAATCCGGCGATTAAATATTCCTCGACATTCGGGGGGGCGGGAACGATAGCAGAAAATGTGATTGCCGGATCGGTGCCGATAGCAACTGCAACTTCCATTTTGCCGGCCGGTAGTTTTTCCTCGGGGAGAACTGAACCGCCGGAAGTTCGCGCCATGACATCGACGGCCGACGGGTCCCCCATCCTAGCCTGGTTTTGGCTAGGGTGGGGATTTGGTGGTGCCGCACCACGTCTAAGCATCTCGCGATAATGCTCTGCCCCAATTTTCTGCCGCTGCCAGTGCATGCCGGTGCTTTGGCCGTCATAGACCTGCATGCGATACATGCCGACGTTGCGCTTCCCAGTTTTGGGATCGCGCGTGACCACGCAGGGCAAGGTGATGAAACGCCATGCATCTTGCGGCCAGCATTGCAAAATCGGCAGGTGCTTAAG
>JBOGLH010000040.1:0-4096 GCA_050746025.1 Terriglobales bacterium
TTTCGGAACCCGTAGCATAGCCATCAAAATCGCCCCCGCCGGACTTGAGGCCAGCGACATAGAACGAATGTTGCACGAGTTGCTCGAACAGTTCGCTCGCGAAGATCAGGCGCTGAATATCGATCAGATTCGCGGGCGAATCGCCGCTTCCATAGCCTGCCACGCGGCCATCAAAGTCAACATGCCACTCGAACAAAATAAAATGGAATGGCTGCTGCGCGAACTTGCTAAGACGGATTGCCCAATGTCCTGCCCACACGGCCGCCCCGTGGTTCTGCGATACTCGATGAAGGACATTCAGCGGGCGTTCAAAAGGATCTAGCAGTCGGTCGTTGGTCGTTGGCTTGACCCGGTCGCGCCGAGGACCGACGACCGACAGCCCAGTAGGCTCTATGACTGACACCGAACTCATCGAACTTCGCCGCGAGAAATGGCGACTCAACGGCAACGCGGTGCGCACGCTCGAAGATGCGCGCAGCTTTATTGAATCGGTGGGGTTTTGCCTGATGCTGCCACCGCCCGCACCGAAGACTTTGATGGTGCCGACTTTTGTCGGGGCCTTTCTGGGATCCGACGAAAAGCTTCCCACGCCGCGGCGGGCTTTAACTGATCCTGGCGCCCGCGAGGCTACCGAACTTATGGTCCGCCTGCTGCGCGATAAGTCGGGTTACGAAGCCAACCTCGGCGATGAGACCAATGCACTGCTCATTTCAGCTTCGGTGTTTCCTTATTTCTATACCCTGGCGGGCGAGCGCAATCCCAAGCAGGCGCCGAAACCCGGGCCGCGATCGCCGTATTCGGAGTTGGCTTGCGACACTTATCAGATCATCCAGCGCAAAGGCCCGATTTCAAAATCGAAGTTGCTGGAGGATATCGGCAAAGGCATTTCGGTCCCGGCGCTCGATAAATCGCTCGCCGAGTTGTGGTCGAAGCTGCGAATCACGCGCGTCGATTACCACGAGCGCGAAGGCGCGACATGGGACGTGTTGCAGCGCTGGGCCCCGGAAGCGGTGTCGGAAGGAATCAATTGCTCGGTGAATGCGGCGCTTTCGGCATTGCTTTCGAAATATTTGGCTTGCGTGATCGCAGCCGATATACCGGAACTCGAAGCCTTCTTCGAAAACTTCGTTGCGCGATCTAGAGTGCGTGAGGCGGTGAATGCACTGCTGGCCGCGAGAGAATTAAGCTTCGTGTCGGCGGGACACCGCTCCATGATTCAGATCGCTCAACCCCAAGCCCCGCGCGCTGAGCGGGAACCGGTTAGATGATCCGTCTCCAGGAACAAGGGTTCGAGATCATTCCAGGCGTTGTGTCTCAAGAGACGGTCGGGACGGTCTGTGAATCCCTGGCGAAAGCCCCGCTGTCTCGGGGCCGAGCGGGGATGCGCAATGCACTGCGAGTTCCTGTGGTTCAGGCTCTCGCGACGGATAAAAATCTCGTCAACTTCGCACGGGACATTCTAGGAAAAGGCGCGATTGCATTCCGCGCAACCCTGTTCGATAAATCTCAAAGCTCGAATTGGCTGGTTGTGTGGCACCAGGACACCGCCCTGCCGCTTCGTGAACGGCGGGATGTGCCCGGCTGGGGTCCGTGGTCGGTCAAAGAGGACGTGATTTGCGCGCATGCGCCCGCTTCCGCTTTGGAGCAAGTGCTTGCGATTAGGGTTCACCTCGACGACTCCAATGAGGAAAACGGGCCATTAAGGGTCCTACCGCGATCGCACACGGCGGGAGGAGTGCTGACGGATGAGGCTATTCATGATTTGGCAATCAAAACCCCTGCAATGGACTGCCACGTGGCAGCCGGGGGGATTCTTCTTATGAGACCACTTATCGTGCACGCTTCGTCCAAAGCTAGATCTGAGAATGCCCGTCGGCGCGTCTTGCATATTGAATATGCTGCGTCTCGGAATCTCCCAGGCGGCCTGGAATTGGACATCTGCTGACTGGTGTATCCGCCCACTGGAATCTTCCATGTACAATCATCCGGAAAAGATGAGCGACCATCCCAATCGCAAACTCATCATTGCCATTGACGGCCCGGCTGGAGCCGGCAAGAGCACCATCGCTTCGCGTCTGGCCCGCAAACTCGGCTATGCAAACCTCGAGAGCGGCGCCATGTATCGGGCGCTGGCCCTCAAGGCGATTGAGAACGACATATCTTTCGACGACGAGGCTACGCTTACCGAGCTCGCCCATAAGTCGCGCATCAAGATTGAGCCAACTCTGGGCGGGAACCGGGTGCTGCTCGATGGGCGCGATGTCACTCAACGGGTGCGCGAGGCTGATGTGTCGCAAGCGGCGTCACGGGTTTCGGTGCATCCGGAAGTTCGCGAATGGATGGTGGCGCGGCAGCGTGAGCTAGGAATTAATGGCGGGGTGGTGATGGAAGGGCGCGACATTGGAACGAAAGTTTTTCCTGACGCGGAAATTAAAATTTTCCTGGACGCCGACCCCGTGATCCGCGAGCAGCGCCGCATTCATCAGCAACCTGCGCTGGGATCCTCGAATGAAGCCATGGCGGCCGAGTTGCGCGATCGTGATCGCCGCGACCGGACCCGCGCTAATTCGCCGCTGGTTCCTGCGCATGACGCGACGGTGATTGACTCGACGTCCCTGAGCGAAGACGAAGTTCTGCGAGCAGTAGAGGCGCTGGTCGATAAGAAACTGCAAGCCAGCCGACCAGCGGAACGAAATGCAGGTTGAAGCCCGCAGCCCGCGCCGCATGCTATAATTTTCAATCCCACTCAGTTAACGATGGGCGGAGGTTTGTATCGACAAGCGTTTTATCCGCACAAACGAGCGCATTCGCGCGAGAGAAATTCGCGTGATTGGCGATGAGGGCGAACAGATCGGCATTTTGCCTCCCTTTGAAGCGCTCAAAATGGCCCGCGAAAAGAATTTGGACCTGGTAGAGATATCTCCCACTGCGCAGCCTCCGGTTTGCCGCATCATGGATTACGGGAAATTTCTCTATCAGCAGGAAAAGAAAGAGCGCGAGGCCAAGAAGCACCAGAAGACGATCACGGTCAAAGAAGTGAAGTTCCGCATCAACGTGGACGATCACGACTACGACACCAAAAAGAACCACGTGCTGCGCTTCCTGGATGAAGGCGACAAGGTAAAAGCGACGATCTTTTTCCGCGGACGCGAAATGACCCGCACCGGCTTGGGACGTCAGATTCTGGAGCGGCTGATCAAAGATATTGGTGATCGTGGGATCGTGGAGTTTCGTCCACGGCAGGAAGGCAATACCTTGCACGCCATCCTGGCTCCTAGTGCCAAGAAACCGGGAGAGAAGCAGGCGGCGCAGGCACAGCAGCCAAGGGCAAGCCAGGCGTAAGTTTCTTCGAGATTGCACCTCACCCAGCGAGAAGATCTGAATGCTGAATGCAAAAATTTAAGATAAAGATAAAATCATGCCAAAATTAAAAACACACAAAGGCGCCGCCAAGCGCTTCAAGAAAACCGGGACCGGCAAAGTGAAACGCTCAAAGGCATACCTGCGCCACATTCTGACGTCGAAAGACAAGAAGCGTAAGAGTCATTTGAGAAGCTCGACGCTGGTCAGTGATGCAGACGAGCCCAAAGTAAAGAGAATGATTCCGTATTAGGAATCGCGGCTACTAGCTCCCAGCCTCTAGCTTCTAGCAATTTGAAGCCGGCTGGGTTGCTGGTGGCTAAAAGCTAGCAGCTAGAAGCTGGCGCAGCGAGTGAAGAGGCACATCCTGCCTCCAGCCGCTAATTAGAAGTTAAAAAAGGAGCAACACCATGCCTCGTGTAAAACGCGGGACCAAACGCCGCGCCAAACGGAAAAAAATATTAGACCGCGCCAGCGGTTATTTCCTTACAAAATCAAAACTCTACCGCTCGGCGAAAGAAGCCGTCGACCGCGGTCTGAAGTTTGCCTACTCCGGACGCAAGCAGAAGAAGCGACAGTACCGCTCTCTGTGGATCGTCCGAATCGGCGCGGCCGCCAAGCTGAACGGCATGAGCTACAACCAGTTCATTCACGGATTGAAAACGGCTGGCGTGGAACTCGACCGCAAAATCCTGGCTGACCTCGCGGTTAAAGACGCCGCAGCCTTTAAGAGCCT
>JBOGLH010000041.1:0-12961 GCA_050746025.1 Terriglobales bacterium
TCACGCGCAATTGAGAATTGACAATTTTCTTTCCTAACCGGAGATATACTCGCGCCAGACGAGGGTTGCCCGCTCGCGTTGGTGTGACTCCTCAGTCTTCAGGAGGAAAGAAAAATGAAAGCACGCTTGAATCGGTTGTCAGTGTCTGCTTTGGGTGTTGCCTTAGGCGCGGTTCTCGTGTCGGCCAGTGAGGGATGGGGTCAGTCCTCTTCATCAATTCCACCGGCGATGGCGGGAAGCATTCTCACCATCGTGTTGGTCTGCGGCGTGGCCACCTATATTTATATGGCCTTGGCGCTGCAAACCATCGCCGTCAAGACGAACACGGCCAACCCGTGGCTGGCCTGGGTGCCGATTGCGAATGCGATTTTGATGTTGCAGATCGCGAAGAAGCCGTTGTGGTGGATCATTCTGTTTGCCATTCCCATCGTGAACATTGTGATCGTCATTATGGTGTGGATGGGCGTGGCTGAAGCGAGGCAGAAACCCAATTGGTTGGGAATTCTGGCGATCGTTCCGCTGGTGAATATGGTTGTACCGGGATATTTGGCCTGGTCGGACTAGGCGGCGGGCGACCAGGCCGCCGCTCCTTCGTCGCGGTGTGTTTGAACGGCGGCGGAAGCGGCACGAAGCCGTGCCCTGATACGAACTTTCCTTCTGGCTTCGGAAAATCCACTCGAGCCAAAGGCTTGTTTGAGTGGCCACCGGCGGGTCGCTCCTTGCGTCGCGATTGATCGCGGCACGTTCAATCGGCGCGGCTGAAGCCGTGCCCTTCCCGGTGTGCCAATGAACATAGCGTGAAGTAGACTCGACTGGTGCATCGATTCATATTTTGCTTACGCGAGAGCCGCAATAATTTCCGTTGCACCGTACGTGTCTGTTTGTGGTTGTGTTTGGGACTCGGCTTGCTGGTACAGGCTGGAGCAGCCCAGCAAAGCCAATATCCAGACAACCCTGGTACGCAGGAGCACGCGCCGTCGAAAACTGCGCGGCTCGGCCGCCTTCCCATTGAGTGGATCATCGGGCCATACATTCCGGCGCAGGGTCCGTTCGAATCTTTGTCGAATGCGCAACGCTCGCAAATTTATTTTCGACAGACGTTTCTGACCGCCGGGTCTTACGTGGCGAGAGCATTTTCGGCGGGGATTGACCAGGCAGGGGGCGCGCCTCATGAGTGGGGTGGCGGTTTCGCGGGTTATGGGCGCCGCTACGCAGCACGCTATGGACAGTTTGTGGTCCAGAGCACGGTGCTATCGGGCGGGAATGCGCTGCTTGGACTCGAGCCGCGTTATGACTTTTGCCGATGCCAGGGATTCTGGTCGCGGACGCGCCACGCGGTTTCGAGAAACTTCGTCGCCTACAATCGGACTGAGCGCGAACTTCGGCCACAGATACCGACGTACACCGCGGCATTCGCCGCCGGACTGTTTTATAACAGCTGGTTGCCGGGACAACACAATATATGGAAAGGCGGCGCGTATAGCGTGCTTTCGCAGGCTGGAATCGGAAGCGGATACAACTTCGCGAGCGAATTTGCGCTAGATATCCTGCACGCATTCGGACTCAAGAAAAACGTCAGGCTGGCGAAGTAAGTTGATGGCGCACGACGCTGGCGCTTACCTGCGCCTCCGGTTCTAAAGGCAAAGCTGCGCTTGAGGTCAGTCCATCGGACCGGTTTCGGCGATCTGATGAATTGCGCTTTGCGCTGCGATCAGCGGGACCGAGACGTGCACGGTCTCGTCGGGATCATTTACATCCACGACGATCGAGTCGCCATGTTTAGCCACCATAACGTGTTCGCCGGGGTCCCGGACTTCGACCAGCACGCCATCCGGAGAATCTTTGAGCTCGGGAATCGCGGCGTCAATGATAGGCAGGGCCTCGCGCATCTCGCGACATGAATCAGCGAAATGACGACGGGGCACGAAATGGAGAGCCGTGGGCACGATGGCGGCGGGGACGAACACATTGACGTGCGTGCCGCCGGGGTGCTTCTCCTGCACATTCACGTAAATAAAACCTTCGCTGGAGAGAGCAGCGCCTCCAACGAGCGCTGTCCCCAGAACGCCGATACCAAGTTTTGCAAGGAAGATCATCGGAGTCGCTCCTTAACGTAATCGACTTATTCTGAGTCGGTGTTGCGCGAATCGATCCAGACACGAACGTTTTCATCCGAGCCGCTGACTCGCACTAGGGTTGTGTCGCTGACATTTTGCAGAGCTTTGATGGCGGCTTCAACGTTGAGCTGGTCATCGGCGGTGTTAGAGACGAGGGCTTCGACTACGTCCCAGGGAACGGTTACGTCCACGGTCTCTTTGGAATTCTTGTCGATGACATGGACCACAACCTGGCCGTGCTCTTTGGCGACGCGAACGTCATCGCCGGTATTTTGGACCGTGACGAATTCGCCTTCTGGCGCGGTTTTCAGGGCATCGAGAATGGCGCGCACATTGACCTCATCGGCGTGCATGTTGCCGATGCGGACCTTGCCGTCGCGCAGGTCGCCATGATTGATGGCGGGAATGACCTTTTCAGCCAAGGCCAGCGGAACATTGACGCGGACCAGTTCGTGGGAGGTCGGGTTAGTGACTTTCACGTGAAGATAGCGTGTAGCGGAGGCGGCCAATGCCAGAGTCGCAGTCAGCAGAATGGCTGAGGATAGGGCCAGAGCGGGGAAGAGTCGTTTCATCGGTTTCATAATCGTCCTTCCGGATCGGTTTTGAGGAACCCACAAACCGTCCTGGCAGAGTTACGCAAGCCCCGAGTGAAAAGTTCCAATCCCCTGGCGGAGGGCGAAAATAATGTGCAAATAAGTGCACCTTGGCTAGGCGGTGATCGAAAGTGCCTGAACGTGAACGGCTACGCGACATAGGATTTGGTAACGGGCTTGCTTCATATCCGGCAGGGGCGAATGTAGGCCGGGGCTAAGAAACTCGCTCCCGGGGCGGAGATTAGACAATGAAGAATTGCTTTTTCGTGTTGGCGATATGCATTTTGGCTTCTGTGGGTGCGGCGGGGCAAACCGCGGGTAGCTACTTTTTGAACGGTGAACCGCAAATGTTAGTCATGCCAGAGCACCCCCAGCATGCGTCGCAGACGCCACTGGCGCAGGAGCAAGACCTGCGGGAGCGATCAACCTATGCTTATGCCCAGGGAGAAAGACCCGCCTGGGAATTCATGCCGACGCCAGCTTTCGTGCCTCTCGCACCTCTGGCCCGCACTCTTAGAGACGAGCACGCCCGGGCGAAGAAAGCAGTGGTAATTCGGAACGATTGAGCCTGCGCCGCTGGCCATGAGGGGAGAGTCGCTGCACGGCTAAACTTTCGCAGCGGTTGAATACGAAACCGGGTAGATCTGGGTGTCAATGTCTTTGCGCAGATCACCCCAGATGTTTTCCGGCATGCTCAGGAACACTTTCACCATCTCAGGGTCAAACTGGCGGCCCGACCACTGCACAATCTCGTCCCGCGCCACTGAGTGCGGCAACCTCGCGCGGTAAGGACGGTCCGAGGTCATCGCGTCCAAAGTGTCAGCAATGGAGAAGATACGAGCTCCCAGCGGAATTTCGTCGCCCTTGAGACCGCGAGGGTAGCCGGTTCCGTCATACTTCTCCTGATGAGCATAAACGATTTCGGCGGCTTCGGAGAGAAATGGAATTCGCCGCACAATCTGATACCCGCGATAGCAGTGCTCACGCATGATGGCGGTCTCTTCGGGATCGAGTTTTCCCGGCTTCTTGAGAATCTGGTCGGGAATGGCCATCTTGCCAATGTCATGCAAAAAGGCGCCACGCGCGATGACTCGAATCTGATCGGAGCTGAGGCCCATGGCTCGAGCAATCGCAATGGTATATGCGGTCACGCGCTTTGAGTGACCCTCTGTTTCCGCGTCTTTCAAGTCAAGCGCATTGCCCAAGGCCTCAAGCGTAATGTCATAAGACTTCTCAAGGGTCGACACCGCTTGACGCAATTGCTCGGTCCGTGCCGTGACCAGAGCTTCCAGATTCGTCTGGTATTCACGGTTTTCCATTTTCAGCCGCCGATTCTCCATGGCCCGCCGAACCGTCGCCAGCAGTTGGTCGCGCTCGAAGGGCTTAAGCAGATAATCGTAGGCTCCGTTCCGTATTGCTCCCAGCGCAACTGAAACGTCGGTGACGGCGGTGACCATGATCACCGGCATGTCTGGAAATCGTTCTTTGGCAGCCTCAAGCAAGGCAATGCCGTCCATGCCAGGCATCATCAGGTCAGAAAGCATCAGTTCAAATTGTTCCCCGGAATTGAGCAAACTTAAAGCTTCTTTGCCGGATTCCGTTGGGGTGCAAACGTAATTCGCAGAAGCCAGCATGGCGGCCACAAGATCGCGGATAGGTTCTTCGTCGTCAACTATGAGAATTCGCTCTGCTGGCATAGAAAGAGGCCCTTGGCTGCTAAGTGTATTGCAAATTGTACCCTTAGGCGTGAGGTATCCAAAGTAACCAAAGGTCACCAGAAATCCGAATAGTTACTATCTTGCCCATGCTAAAACTGATGGGGCTAACTACGGTCAAACTACATGAGCACCATAGCGTGGCGGGCCTGGGAGATTCTCGGGGGACTGGCCGCACCCAAATTCGTGACTCGCGAGACGGCTGTGTTGCTGATTCTCGCCGCCAGTCTGCTGGTCTTTCGAACATTGCGCGAGCGCTGCTTGATGGTTTGGATCGTAGGCTGGCTTGCATACTTCTGGTCCCATCACGCCTTAATTTCCGTCTCCGGACAGGGAAACCCGTTTGCCACACCAGTAGGGCACGCTGAATTCGTTTTAGCCCTGACCTTATTTACCGCCGGGACTTTCATTTACGCCGGGGCCAGCGAGTTTCTCGTCCCGCTGCTGATTGTAAGCCTGGGGCTTATTGCATTCGCGCTTCTGCAAGGGATCTATTGGCCGACCTCGGCTACATTGCGCTTTGCCCTGGAACTCTCATACCGACTTCTGGCCGTGGCAGCCATTTCTCAAGCACTGCGTTTTCAGCGGGCGCGAAAAGAAATTGGGACTTGGCTTCTTGCCGCCGGTCTATTGCTCCTGCATCTTGACTGGCCGCCTTTGACGGCCCATTTACCGTTGGATGCCGGGGTTGTCTTCGATATGCTGCTTGGGCTGGGCATGCTTCTGGTGGTCTTTGACGAAACGCGCATACACACTCGCCGCCTGGCCACCTTAAATGCTCTTACTACCAGCGTCGCTCGCGCTGGCGAACAATCTGGCATGACTCCGACAGCTTTGCAAAAGCTGAGGGAACTTATGGATGCCGACGCTGCCTGGTTTCGTCTTGCCGATGGCCGCCGCTTGACGATATTCCAGCACGTCGGCTTGTCCCAGGAATTCTTGCGAAGTCGTACTTCGATTCCGCTGAGCGACCCCCTGGAGCCGATACCTGACGAGCATCACCCAGTAATCCTGACTACAAAAAAATTGGACGCGCCTTCGGGTGCAGTTCTAAAGCACGAGAGACTGAAACAGGTTGTGATCACAGCAGTTCCGGGCAAGAAAGCCGCGGTCGGCAATTTGATATTGGCCAGCCGGAAGTCAAGGTCTTATGCCCCTGATGAATTTGATTTTCTGGCCACCTGCGGTCAGCAGCTTGGCTTGGCGCTGGAAAATCTTCATCTGGTCGAAGAAATACTGCGTTCCCATCGTCAGTGGAGCAACACCTTCGAGTCTATTCAGGATCTGGTGCTGCTGCATGACGCCGACTTTCATATTCTCAAAGCCAACCCGGTGCTACTCGAAAAGCTCGAAAAGTCGCAGTCCGAAGTTGTCGGCCAGCTTTGCGAAGCGGTCCTGCCCAAAGGCACGCTGCAATGGACGAAATGCCCTTATTGTCACGGCCAGGAAGATGGCTTCTTCGAGGGGCCAGACCCATTCGGCGGATTCTCGGTGGCTTCTACGTCGACTTACCAGGATCAGGGCACGAAACAAAAGGGCACGATTCACGTAGTTCGTGATATCACCGAGCGCCGCGCGGCCGAGCAGAAATATCGCTCATTGTTCGAGCAAGTGCAGGAAGGCGCGTTCGTGGCCAGTCCTGCGGGCACGCTGCTGGATTGCAATGATGCTTTCGTTCGCATGTTGGGATATTCCTCGCGTGAAGAACTGCTGGGGCGCAATGTCGATGCGGAGCTCTATGCGTCCTCCGAACAACGCAGCAATTTTCGCCGCGAAGTCGAGGCGCACAACTTCGTGCGCAATTTTGAAGTGAACCTGCGCCGCAAGGACAGCAGTCTGCTGTCCGCCCTAGAAAGCAGTTTCGCCACTCGGGATGACAAGGGCCAGATCGATTGTTACCAGGGCTTTCTGCTGGACATCACCGAAAAGAAGCATGCCGAAGATGAGATTCGCCGCCGTAACCGCGAACTGAACGCCCTGAATGCCATGGCGGTGATTGCAACTCAAAGCTTCGATCTTGACGAAATTCTTAATCTCACGCTGCGTCAGGTGATATCAGTGTTAGGCGCTGAGTCGGGCTCAGTGTACCTGGCCGAATCGCAAAATAATTTCCGGCGGCGCGCTAACTGGGGCCAGCGCCTTACCGACCGCAAGCGGCTTGCCGAACTGAATTTTCCCAACGGCCTTGGTGATCTGGTGATGCGCTCACGCGCCGAGGTGCTGACTGCGGAATACTTGCCGCATCTTCCTCAAGCTGTTACTGACTTTGTGCGCGCTGTGGTTTCCGGTTCGACGATCTGGGTGGTGCTCTGGGGAAAGGATGCTCCCCTCGGTTTGATGGGAATCAGCCGCGGTGAGGGTTCCGAATACACAGCAGAGGATGAGAATCTTCTGGTGGCGATCGGACGCCAGTTATCGACCACCGTAGAAAAAGTCCGGCTCTACGAAGAAACCTGCAAGGCTTATGAGGACCTTCGCCTGGCGCAGGAGCAACTGCTGCAGAGCGAGAAGATGTCGGCGATTGGTCAGTTAATAGCCGGTGTGGCTCATGAATTGAATAATCCGTTGACCGCAATTCTTGGGTACGCTCAGTTGCTGGAGACTGAAACTCTCGAAGCCCGCGCCAAAGAATATGCCGGAAAAATTTTCAAGCAGGCGCAGCGCACGCACCGCGTAGTGCAGAACTTGCTCTCCTTTGCCCGCCAGCGCAAACCAGAAAAGCATCAATTCGACGTGCTCAAAGTCCTGGAAGAATCCTTGCTGCTCCGCGACTATGACATGAAAGTGGGCAGTATTAAATTGGAGCGCGAGATCGGGCAGCCCATTCCGGCGGTTTCCGGCGACCCGCACCAGCTTGAGCAAGTATTTCTGAATATCGTTAACAACGCGGTAGACGCAATGATTGAAGACGACAAGGCTGACTCTGAGCGCCGCCTCAAAGTCGCGGTCACCGCGCAAGACGGTTTCGTAAACATTCTGTTCCAGGATTCCGGTCCGGGAATCAAAGAGCCGCATCGCATCTTCGAGCCCTTCTACACCACAAAGAGTATAGGTAAGGGAACTGGGCTTGGCCTGAGCATCTGTTACGGCCTGGTCAAAGAACATGGCGGAGAGATTTCCGCTCGCAATGCCGAGGGAGGCGGCGCGATCATAGAAGTTAAGTTGCCTGCAGCGGGCCATGCCGCGGCGGTTGCCCAGCCCGCTGTGCGCCCCCAGAAACACGAAGCCGCGCTTCAGGGAAGAATTCTTGTGGTGGAAGACGAAGAGTCGGTCTTGGAATTCGAGCGAGATGTTCTCCAAGGCGCTGGAGCAAAAGTTTTAACCGCGTCCACTTTCCACAACATGAAATCAGCACTGGCGAATGAGTCGGTCGATGCCGTCATCATGAACGGCTATCTGCCCGGTGCCAGCGATGTTCAGGAAGTATGCCATTGGATTTCCGAAAAATACCCGCATCTTTCACATCGCTTCTTATTGACATTTTCCAGTCTGGCGAAGCCTGAGGTTAAGCATTATCTTGAAGACAAAAATATTCCTTTTCTGGTAAAACCTTTCGAAGTCAGCGATCTCATCGCTAATACCCGCAAATTGCTGGTAAAGACCCAAGCCGCCGCTGCCCGCTAAGTCAGAAATTTTCCGAGGCTCGGCCTCGTGTTTCGAACTCCAGCTTCACAATGCTCATGTTATGTTCAAGGGCGAGTGATCCTGATTCTCATGGGCGTTGTTGGGGCAGGCAAGACCACAGTCGGCAGCTTGCTCGCGCAGAAACTCGGTTGGTGCTTCGCCGACGCCGATGATTTTCATCCCGCCGCGAACGTCGAGAAGATCCGCAATGGCATTCCGCTTGATGACACCGACCGCGCTCCGTGGCTGGCAGCTCTGCGCAATGCGATCCTGCACTGGAACGCTGAGGGACAGGATGCTGTACTCGCCTGCTCGGCCCTTAAACTCAAATACCGGGACGTGCTGCGCGTCGACGGTGTTCAATTCGTCTATTTGAAAGGCGATTTTGAACTCATCGAGGAACGATTGCGAAGCCGTACCGGACACTTTGCTTCCGACTCGATACTTAAAAGTCAATTCGAGGACCTGGAGAAGCCGGCAGACGCGATTACGGTCGAAGTTGATAAAAGCCCCCACGCTATCGTCACTGAAATTATCAACAGGCTGAAATTGTCTTGGATCGCGTATTCTGATCGCGCACAAAAATGACTATCGCGTCCGTCTCCGAGTTGGAATCCAGCGCCATACGCAAACTTTTCCTGCGGCTGCTGCCATTTTTGTTTCTGCTTTACATCGTCGCTTACCTTGATCGTATTAACGTGAGCTTTGCGGCTCTGCAAATGCGCGGCCAGCTTCACCTGACCGACCGCATGTATGGCCGCGCGGCTGGAATGTTCTTTGCCGGATATTTCTTCTTTCAGCTTCCCAGCAACCTGGTGCTCGAACGCATCGGCGTGCGCAAATGGATTTCAGGCCTGATGGTTGTATGGGGCGTGGTTTCATGTTGCACCATCTTCGTTCGCGGGCCGGTGAGCTTTTACATTTTGCGCTTTCTGCTGGGCGCGGCCGAAGCCGGCTTCTTTCCGGGAATGATTCTCTACATGAAGCGCTGGTTCCCGGCCCGGTCACGCGCCCGCGCTGTGGCGTGGTTCATGACTGCGAATCCGCTGGCGGGCGTTTTTGGCAGCCCTATCTCAGGGGCTTTGCTCGGACTGCACGGCTTCGGACTTCAGGGCTGGCAATGGCTGTTTGTAATGGAATCCGTCCCGGCTGTGGCGCTTGGTATTGCCGTGTATTGGATACTGCCAGAGAACCCGCAGGGCGCGAAGTGGCTAACCGACGCCGAATGCGCCCACTTGACCAGTACGCTCGAGCTGGAACATTCGGGGGAGCACGGCTTAAACAAACGCGATCTCCTCGCCGTGATCGTCAGTCCCAGCGTACTAGTCCTGTCACTCATTTATTTTGCTTTACCGGCTTGCATGTACGGTGTCACGCTCTGGCTTCCTATCGCAATCAAGAGCTTGTCGGGCCTCAGCTACTTCGCCACCGGTGTGGTCGCGACTATTCCGTTCATTCTCACTGCCATCGCTATGGTTCTAGTGGGAATGCGGTCGGACCGGGCCAACGAGCGCCGCTGGCACATCGCTATCCCGGCGTTCGTGGGCGCAATCGCGCTGGCTGCTGCTTCTCATAGTCGACTTCCGCTGTTAGTGATAGGCGGAATGACTTTGGGGATGATGGGCGCTGAGTCCATGACCGGGCCCTTCTGGGCGATGGCCACCGTCCAAGTCGGCGCAAATGCAGCTGCCGCAATCGCAGTCATCAACTCCATCGCGAATCTAGGCGGCTATTTCGGCCCGGATATCATCGGTCTCTTGCGCTCTGGCAATGGACAATTTCGTGGATTGCTGGCCATTGGAATTACGTTGGCGATCAGCGGAGCATTGAGCTTGATGGTGGATGCAAAGCCGAAGAAGCCTGCACCCGCGGACATCGGAAGCGGATAATTTGGTCGAGAAGTCAGCAATGAGTATTCGGCCTTAGTTCACTGGCGCGAGGACGAGTCTAAAATGACCCATAGCAATCCAACATCACCGTGACGGGCTTGGGCATTTGATCAGTCGAGGAGGAACGAAAAAGCCCCCGGCTTTTGCGCCGAGGGCTGAATAAACGGTTGAGGGTTATCTTAGTTCGACACCCAGCCCTCGGTAAGGGTGTAGTTGTAGTTGAACGACGAACAGCCTTGCTCTGAATAACCACTGCTGTCCGCGTCGCTGAAACAAGTATTCGGCTGGACATTGGTCTGCTGCGTGGTGCTGAGCGGCACGCTGACGCTACCCGAAAAGGTATTGCCGCTCGCATCCTGCGCTACTATGCTTGGCACCCAGGTGCTCCCCACGGGCACGATTGTGCCGTTAGCGTCCTGGCTCGAAGTATTCGTTACGTAGTAATCGCTTGGGTTCTCGCAAGTGCCGGAGGGTGAGTTCAAGTACACGCACTGGTAGTTGTATGAAAAGTAAGTTACGTCTCCAGCGAGTCGGTCGCTCTCAATAGTTTGGCTGCTCTCAAGAAGGTTTCCAGCGCTATCGTAATACTGATAGGACTTGAGAGAGTTCCAGTGGTCATTTACAAAGTCACTTGCCGTTTGCACATTTTGGGTAGCAACCGTGCCGCAGTTCGAGAAGCCCCCAGCATACGTTACATTGGAGCCGGTGATCCCTGTATCCGTGAACGAATACACCGATTTTCCGTCCATACTTTCTGTGTATGTCACATTGACAGGGAACTGCCACGCCGTAGCTTTTGTGTTTCCGGCGCAGCCTGAGCTGGAAAGCGTGACGTCCGAGCTTTGCGTGTGCCCAGATTTCCCGGAAGTGCTCGAAAAGTCCTCCTGCAAGGCCCCGCGGTACCAGAGCTTGTACGTGCTGGTGGAGATTATCGGGAAACCCCCATTGTTATCTTGAAAAGACGCAGTAGACTGTTCCGCGGTATTCGGATTGTTGATATCGATCGTGCCGGAAGCAGAATTGTTGCCGGTGTCCCAGTCAGCGGGAACGACGTTGTTGGCGCTGATCTCGATCGTGTGGCCACCGAGGGCATTAAAGGTATAAGTAAACGCGCAGCTTACGCTGCCTGCCGCATCGACGTACACATTTCTCATCTGATCTACGGCGTTGCCATCGACACTCAGCACGCAGGTCGTGGTGGCTCCAGCGTCTCCATTCATTTCCACAAGGTTGGCGCTGATATTGACCGGCTGGTTCGGAAGCGCTGAACTCGGGAAAGCAAGTTTCGCTATCGCCAGATCCGGACGTGCTTTAACCGTTTCGACGACGGTCACTACATCAGTGCGGTTGGGATCGATACCCGTAATGTTGGCCTGAAGTTGCAGCTGCTGCGCACGGTGCACGAAGGGCGCGGAGAAGCTATAGTAGCCGGTAGACGGAAAAAAATTCTGTACTAACACCGGGTCGCCAGCGGCATTCAATGCCTTGTATTGCACTTTACGGAAGCTTCCCGGAGGCGTGCTGGTGGGATCAAGCGTGCCGGTCGTGACTTCGACGACGGCGTGTCCATTTTTGTCGACCAGGGCACGAGCGGTCATGTGGGCTGATCCCGAGCGTCCGGTGGCGTTGCCCACGCCGGATTCGCGATAATGCTTTGAACTCGGCACGGCATTTGCCGGAAGGTGGATCGCCGACCACGACGAAAGCGAGGTAGCCAGAACGACCAAGGCTAAAGTGGCACTCTTCACAAGATTCTCCTTTTGGCAGACGCCGGTCTTGCTCGCGCAATACTTACTTCGGCAAACCTCCCGAATGCGCTTAATACCGGCATTCCAGCCAGACGCGATCAAACTCAGGCCACGATAGCCGCCGCTTAGTCACCTCACAAGATTACGGTGGAGGTTGTTAGTAACATGCTTGTAAGTTATTGATTGACACCGCTTAAGACGATTAGGAAGGGTAACTATGACCTAATTGCCGCGACGCTTTTATGGCCTGGCCGATCCTTTCGGTATTTCCTCTCAGATTATTTATCGGCGGGAAAATTGACTTATTGAACTCCGAGCGCAGTGCAATGCAGTTAAATCGGGCGCAGGACGAGGGCTTCATAACAGAGAAAAGCACAGTGTTCACGCTAGCGCACCAGTTCATTTCGGCTACCCAACAGGTTCGCGTCCACAATGTTGAATTGGGAGATTATGGAAGGCTTGGGTTCGCCGCCGGGCGCAACCGTTGTTAACTGCAAAATGACGGAAAGATTTCTCTGATTCGCCCTAATCTTTTACAATAGAGAGCTTTGCAGCGCCTCCGGCTCATCCCTGAGGCAGTCTTACCCGCTGCAAGGGATCCGACAATTGCCGCAATCTGAACCAAAAACCTCAGGTCGATACCTGTACTGGCGCATCGAAGGCAGCCTGCTGGAGCTGACTACGGTGCGTCCAGTTGCATTCTTTACCTGGAATGCGCAGAAGTTCACGGAACGCTGGCTGCGCCGGGGCACAGTTTTGTTGATGGCGGTGTTGCGGCCATTCCTCTACGTGCTGAATCGTACCTTTGCAACGCGGGTGGTGTATTCAATTCTACGGGGCACCAGCCGCGACCGGCTGGATCTGTTGGGCAATGAATACTTTGAATACAAACTTAAGCCACAGTTGAAGCCTGAAGGGGTTGAAGAGTTGAAGAAGGCGGTGGCTTCGGGCTCCGAGGTTGTGCTGGTGAGCCAGGGTCTGGAGCACGTGATGCGGCCTCTGGCGCAGCATCTTGGGGTGAAGTTGATCATCGCGAATCGGCTGGACTTTCGCGACGGCATTGCCACCGGACGCCTGCTAGGTCCGGTAATTCGTCCGCGCGGAATTTTTGCCCGGGTCTCATCGGCCGGCCCCGACGGTACCCGTTCAGCGGAGCGCCTGGCGCATGATCTGGGTGCACGTCCTGAGGTGATTGAGCGGGCGGTGGTTCCTGCGCAGCGAACCATTTCAGCGGTTGAGCGGCCCATTGTGCATTTCGATCGCTATGCAGCCGAG
>JBOGLH010000042.1:0-5548 GCA_050746025.1 Terriglobales bacterium
GGTCAGCCCCGAGGTTGCCGAAAACACAAGCTCTAATCGGCTTGATCGCGACACACTAGACCGGGTTCCTGTATTTGATCAGGACTATATTACCGCGATCTCCCGCTTTCTCGATGACAGTGCCACCGGCACCAATGGTGTCACGTTGGTGGTGAATGGAACTGAAGCGAATGGACCGGGAGTGACGGCGTCAGCCATTCAGGAGGTTAAGGTCAATCAAAATCCGTACTCGGCTTTGTTTTCACGTCCCGGCCGCGCGCGGGTAGAGATCACCACCAAGGGCGGCACACAAGTCTTCCATGGCGATGTCAATTTCATGTTCCGTGATTCGGTCTTCGACGCAACCAATGCCTTTGCATCGGTGAAGCCGCCGGAACAGCGCCGTTACTTCGAGGGCGTACTGACCGGGCCACTGACGCCCAGCAAGAAAACTACCTTCCTGCTCTCTCTTGACCAGGATTATTTAGACCTGCAAGGCATTGTTGATGCAGGGGGACCGAATGGGCTCATTCGCGAAAACGTGCCCAATCCCACGCGCCACTTTTTTGGCTCGGGTCGCGTGTTCCATGATTTTTCCGATAACGACCAATTCTGGATTGGATATTCCTACGAGCGGCGCACGGTCGAGAACCAGGGAGTCGGTGGGACCGTGCTCCCCGAGGCAGGCACAAACGCAAGGTTTGACGAGCACGAAATCAATGTCTTTTACCGTCACATCTTCTCGCCGAGATGGGTGAACCAGCTTCGTTTTCTGGTCGGTCACTATGACAATCGGCTGGCGAGCGCGCATCAGGAACCCGGAATTGTTGTGCAGGGCGCGTTTACCGGAGGTGGCGCCCAAGCCGATTTTCGTAAAACCGAATATCACTTTGATGGGACAGACACTGTAAGCTACCAGAGCGGCAAGCACTCCATTAACTTCGGCATCGACATCCCCGATATCAGTCGCAGAGGTTTCGACGATTTCACGAACATCGAAGGCGCCTACACATTCGGAAGCCTGGCTGCCTACCAGGCTGGCCAGCCCACGCAGTTTGTAATTCAAAAAGGAAACGGGCATGTCGCATTTTTGGAGATGGTCTTCTCGGGGTTCGTTGAAGATACCATTCGCGTAAAGCCCGGCTTTTCTGTTGCCCTGGGTCTTCGTTACTACTGGCAGAACTATTTCCACGATGTTCCTTACAATATCGCGCCACGCATTGACTTCGCCTTCGCTCCCGGCAAAAACAGTAAGACGGTGTTCCGCGGCGGAGCCGGCGTGTTCTATGATCGCACCGGCCCGACACCGATTTCGGACTTGCTGCACTTCAATGGCACAACTCTTCTTCGATTCATCGTGCAGAACCCCAGCTTTCCTATAGCCCCGATCGAGTTGGCGAGCACTCCAACTAGCCTCGTAACACTAGATCCAGGCTCACGCATGCCCTATACGATTCAATATAGCGGAGGAGTGGAGCGACAAGTAACCGCGCACAGTACTATCAGCGCCATGTATGTGGGATCCCGTGGGATTGATCTCTTCCGGTAAGTGGACGCAAACGCACCCCGACCGCCGAGCTACACCGCGGTTCCAAATCCCGCGTTAGGACAAGTTCGTGAAATGGAGTCCCGGGGATACCAGAAAAGCAACGCCCTCGAAGTGACATTCCAGGGCAAGCCGAGCAAGTACTTTACCGGACAGGTGCAGTATCGACTGAGTAAGACCGAGAACAACACCAGCGGCATTACTTTTTTCCCGGCGAACAGCTATGATCCTGCGCTGGACTGGGCACCGTCCGACAAGGACCGGCGCCACAAATTCGACATCCTGGCATCATCTCAACCGACACGTTTCTTTAGCGTCGGGATGGGACTTGCAGTCTACTCCGGACTGCCGGTGAACGTGACTACGGGCAGCGATAATAATGGTGATGGTGTGGTTAACGACCGGCCTCCGAACACGTCTCGCAATTCACTGCCTGGACCCGGACTAGTTGATCTGGACTTGAACGTCTCGCACGACTTTGTGCTTTCAAGCGTGCCTGACCATTCGAAGACGCTCACCGTATCTCTCAATTCATTCAATGTCCTTAACCACAAGAACGATATGACCTACATTGGTGTTATCACGTCCCCGTTCTTCGGGCAGGCAGTTGCGGCGCAGCCGCCGCGGAGGATGCAGCTGGATCTGGAATTCAAGTTTTGAGCGCTGTTTGAACGGAGTTGAGGGCCGATCTTATCGGCATCTTGCCCCCTCAATTGTTAGGTGTATACACGAGAATGGCCGCGTCTTCCTTGTCGGTTGCTGGAGCCGCCACATAGTAGCGATCCAATTCGGGCGACCAGAAAGAAGTACCGGTGCCTGGCCGCGTGGGAATCTTCCCTATTGTCTCGTATTGGTCAGCATTTTTCTGCTGATACACGTAGACAGAACCAGCCGGCAAATCTCTTCCTCCGGAAACATACACATACTTACGCAGCGAGTCGAAATGTACGCCGTCCATGCCCTCAGGAGTTGGAAGCTTGGCGACTTGCTTGCCCGAGTTGGAGTACATGACAATCATTTCGGGCGGAGTGCGGGTCCCGATGAACAAGCGAGAGGTGGCTTCGTCAAAGGCACCATCGCCCGGACGTTGGCTGCTTACGTCCCAAGTAGAAACGAGTTGCCGTTTCTTCGTATCCACTACTTGTATCTTGCTCGCGATCGAAACAAAAACAAAAAGAGTTGCGCCTGACTTGTTCAGCAAAAGCTCAGAGGGATGCGCCGCAACTTTGATATCGCCGACGTGCTTGTCAGTATTCGCGTCGATGATCCCAATTTCTCCGTAATCTTTTCCCGCATCCTTGCCGCCATAGCCGACGTAAATAAGCTTGGAGTTCGGGTCATAGACAACGCGATTCGGTCCCAGTTCAAGCTGGATCGAGTGGAGAAGATCGAGTGTATCTCCTCGAAAGACCCTGAGCGTGCCGTCGTCCCCGCTTGCCACAAACAACTTGTTGAGTTCCGGAACATACAAGACGCCTTGCGGCTTTTTGAATCCTGGGATCCTGCGTATTCGCTTCCCAGCTGTTAGGTCCACCACTTCCAAGGTGCCGTTTTCGAGGCCCGCGACAAATAGACGCTTGCCCTTGACATCCACATCCATGTGGTCTAGGCGGCCTTTGACGTTCGGCATGGAAATCGTCTGAACGAGCCGTAGCGGCTGCGCGTTGGACTTTTGAGACCTCACGATTGCGACCGATCCGATCACGAACATGACTGCTGTCATCAAAATTCTAAAAACGTTTCTCACAATGATCACTCAGTCTTCCGGCGCGTAGACCCACAGGGCCGCGCCTTGTCTGGAACTAGCCGGCACAGCTAAGTAGAATCTGTCCCGCTTTCCGAACCACAAACCGGTACGGGCCCCTGTCGTGGTGGGAACCTTCGCTAACGGCTGATAGTGGTCTGCATCAGATTGCTGAATGACGCTGATGAAACCTTCTCCTCCAGGCACGTAGACGCGCTTCCGTTGGGCGTCATAGTACAAATCGTCAGCATCATTCACGCAAGGTACGCTCGCAACTATCGAGCCGCTTTCTGTGTCGAGAACTACGAGTTGCGCGGGTTTTCGAGTCACCACAAAAAGACGATGATCGGCTTCATCTAGCGCCATCGGGTAGTTTCCCTTGGTCTTCAACGGCCAATCGGTGACTTTGTGACTCGTGCGATCGATCAGCACAACTTTCGCCTTGGTGGCGATGTTGGCGTATATTACCGGCTTTGAAGTAGAAATTTGAAAGGATTCCGGGTGTGCGTCAAGCTTCGCCACATCTTCGAGCCGTTTGCCCGTAATCGCGTCTATGACAGCGATCCCGCCGCCTTCGTCGCCGCCGTACGCGACATACACTTTCTTTTCTGTCGGATCGTAGCGAACATTATCAGGATCTTCTCCGATCTCCACAGTGTTCAGCAGTTCGAACGAATCTCCGTTGTAGATCCTGAGCTTCCCGTCTTCACCATTTGCGACGAAAAGCTTATTAAGGTCGCCGACGTAAACCACACCTTGTGGTTCGGCAGCGCCGGTGATGCTGTGTATGTCCCGGCCGGCGAACGTGTCTACGACTTCTATCGTGTCGTTGCCGAGCGCCGCGCCAATGACCCGCTTGCGTTTCGCATCGAAGGTGAAATGATCGATGCGGCCTTGCACATTGGGTAAGGGGATTTCCTGCACCAAGCCCAAGGGTGCTTTCTCAGAGGCGCTGGGTGGGTCCTGAGCCAGCGCGATGGACCCGAGAATCACGAACGCCATTGAAAATGCTGCCAGCCCTCTCATAGTCGCTCCTGTTTTGTTCTTCTCGCTGCCGAAACAACTTGACCGCAAACCGAATTTCTCTCGGCCGGGTTTGCATTAAAGTGATGAAAACCTGCATTGCCAATGCACGCGCATTCGAGTCGAACGTATTCCCGTTGTCGAGATTGGCGCGATACTTCGGACCGGAGTGCCCGATAAGGATAATCCTGACGAATGTCCGTTCCACCATAGTCATGCATTCTGAATATTCAACGAAGGTTAGGTGAATTATTGTTCATGCAACATATTGAGCAGCCGTCACTCGGGTCGACCCAGTGATTCACAGACTTGCAGGCCGTTTGAAGGGATTTTAGTCACTTCGCGCCCCTTAAGCATTTTTAATGCTGAGTTCACTTCGTCTTCATCCGCATTCAAGATCATGAATGTGCTCAGGCAGTCCAGAGCCGCATCTCGTGGATTGCTTCAGGGTTTCACGATAGCTTTAGCCCCGAAATTACTGCTGCCGGGGTATGTCGTATGAGGTAAAGAATGATTGGAACAGTGGTGGCCTTCCGTGTGATCAAAGCGGCCCTCCCGTTGTTGCCTGTATTGCTGGTGCTATGGTGTGCGAATGCGCAGGAGAACTCTACTCCGCCGGCAGCCACACTCCAAGTTCAGCAAACACCTGATGCGCCGATGTCTGGGGCTAGCGGCCCATCGACAGCGCCTTCCCCCAATGCTGGGTCCGCCGCGCCGCTTACTTTGACGCTCGCCGATGCCCTCCAAAGAGCGCGCTCTAACAGTGTTGAGTTCCGCTCCGCTATGGTCGACGCGGCGGTTGCCCATCAAGATAAAGTTCAGGCCCGGGGGATGATGCTTCCGAATGCGTCATACATGGCGCAGTACCTCTACACACAGGGTAATGGGACACCATCCGGGCGCTTCATCGCAAACAATGGAGTTCACGAGTACATCAGTGAAGGCAATGTTCACCAGGAAATAAACCTCGGATTGGCGGAGCTTAATACCTATCGTCGTGCAGCAGCTGCGGAGGCGGTAGCTAAGGCAAGGGTCGAAATCGCTGTCCGCGGCTTGGTGGTTACGGTCGTGGAAAGCTATTACGGATTGATCGTTGCCGAGCGCAAGTACGCTACCTCACAAGCAGCGAGCGCCGAAGCGCAGCGTTTTCTAGATGTCAGTCAAAAGCTGGAGCGCGGCGGAGAAGTAGCTCACGCTGATGTGATCAAGGCGCAAATTCAGTTCAACGACCGTCAAAACCAATTGCAGGATGCGCA
>JBOGLH010000043.1:0-27933 GCA_050746025.1 Terriglobales bacterium
TCCTCACATTGATGAGCGGGCACCCCTTCTCGATGAACTACAATTTTATAGACGATTACAGCGGCAGCGGAGAATTCTACGACCGTCCGGATGTCGTGGGGCCGATCCAGTACAACACCGGTAATCCGGCCCAGTTTTTAAACCTGAACTCCTTCACCGTGCCTTGCAACTACAATTGGGCGGGAAATCTGCAAGATGGGTTCGCTGATTCATGCCAGCCGGGCACTCGCCACTACGGCACGCTGGGACGAAACGCTCTGATCGGGCCGAACTACCGGAACTTTGACTTCGCCTTCAGCAAAACCACAGTTCTGACCGAACGCTGGCAACTATTGCTGCGGGCGGACTTCTTCAATCTGACAAATCATCCGAACTTTGCGAATCCCTTGGCGGTTGCGTTCTTCGCCGATGCCGCCCCTAATCGCGGGGCCATTTTGCCGGGTGGGGTAGACGCGACTACCGGCATTAATCCAGCTACCGGCCGCAGCGTCGGGTACATGCCCATCACAGCCACTTCGGATGTGGGGCTTGGTAATCCAGTTCTCGGTGGCGGGGGACAGAGGAGTATCCAGCTTTCAATGAAACTGCAGTTCTGAGCTGCACTGGCGAAGCAGATTTATTTTTCGGCTCGGTCGAGACATCCCGCGCGAAATGAGCGGTCATCCAGGCGGTGAAGACGCTTCGATATTCCTGGCGGCAGAAGCCGGAAGTGGCGGATGGTAAATAGATACTCGGCAATGAACCAGAGCGGCTGATCGGTGGTCATCCAGTTCAGACGATCGAAACGCGCAAGATTTACGGGATTCGAAAATGTCCGCAATGTGCGTTCGCCGCGCTGATTGAAGTACACATCAAAATAGCTCATCACTAGTTCACGCAGTGTGCGATAAACCGGTTCGCGATAACGGCAGCCGGTGTAGTTCGAGTTCGCAATTGATCCCCAGCAGCCGTTCTGTTTGTAAACCGCGATCACATGGTCGGTATCGTGCTCGGCTTCCAAATCAATAATGAGCGGCAGATGTCCGTTCACTCTCAGCGCCGCGGCAGCGAATAAAGCCCCCTCAAAACAATGCGAAGTGTTTTCGCGCAAAACCCGGCGCGGCGACCAGGCGGTGTCGGCAAGATGGTAAGGCTGGGCGTTCAGAAATCTCTGGATTCCGTAGGCATCTTTCAGGCTTCGCAACTTACGAATTTCAGCGCGCGAGAAGCTTTCATCGGAAGCCACCATTTCTGATCGAGTTTATCGGATGACAGAGATCAGGGCATTAACCATAGAGGCGACCGCCTAGTCGTCATCTAGCCGAATAGCTCTCCCAGTTCTCGTGGTTCATCCACAATTACGTCTGGCGGAGCTTCGCACAAAGTGTGTGGCGCAAAGCCATAAGAGACGCCGCAGGTTGCGATGCCGGCATTCCGGCCGGTCAGTACGTCAATCGACGAATCACCCACAATCACCGCGTTTGCCGCCTCAGTATCGGTTTCGTTTAAAAGAGTCTTAACTCCGAAGGGGTCGGGCTTTTTTGTATCAAAACTGTTGCCGCCGTAAACCTGCACAAAAAAATCGGCCAGGCCCAGAGCGGAAACGATTGCCCGCGTAGGATTGATAGGTTTATTCGATAACACCGCCATCTTTCTCTGCGCGCCGTTTGACTGGATTTGTTTTAGCACCTCCGGAATTCCCGGATAAACGTGAGTGTAATCCAATTTGTGTTCGCGGTAATAGGCGAGAAAAAAGTCCAGACCTTGTTTAAAGAATTTCTCGTCGTCAGGGTCGCCTAGCGCACGACGCACCAGCATGGGGGCGCCATCTCCCACGTAAGATGCGACTACATCTCCCGGCAACTCGGGACGGCCGAAGTTGCGCAGCATGGCATTTACCGAATGAATCAAGTCCAGTCGAGAATCGATCAGCGTTCCATCCAGATCAAAGATCACCAGCTTCATTGACTGAGGATCGAATGGGCGATTGAAACGGAGCATAAAGTAAGATAATAACCAAGCTCTCAGCTATCAGCTCTCAGTCGTCAGCTACCAGCTACCACTGTTAGCTCCTCGCTGTGGAGGTTATTGCTTACGGCGCACGATGCGCGACCCGCGACGCCCAATTTCCGTTTCACGAACGCTCAAAGCTCGTAGCACCAAGCTCTTCCAGAATTGCTCAAAGCTGAAAGCTCACACCTGATTTACAATAATTTTGGCGCTCGACTGCACGCGCCGCTGACATGCCTTCCCGGGGCCACGGAAAATCCGGCGCTGTTGCTGAGGCCAACAAGGCGGGCAAGACCTACGAAGGCCTGTCGCGGCAGCAACTCATCGACCTCTATCGCGTGATGTACACCTCGCGTCGCCTCGACGATCGCGAGATCATGCTGAAGCGCCAGCAGAAAATATTCTTCCAGATTTCAGGTGCGGGGCATGAGGCGGTGACTGCGGCCGCCGGCTTCGCCATGAAGCCGGGATACGACTGGTTCTTCCCCTACTATCGTGATCGCGCGCTTTGCCTTGCGCTCGGAACTACACCCGATGAAATGCTACTGCAGGCTGTTGGTGCGGCGGACGACCCAAGCTCCGGCGGCCGTCAGATGCCGTCGCATTGGGGATACAAGCGGCTGAATGTGGTCACGCAGTCGTCATGCACCGGCACGCAAATTCTTCACGCCGTGGGATGCGCTGAGGCCAGTCGCTATTTCATGATGCACCCTAACGCCGGCCAGAAGGCGACCGGCGATTACCGCCAATTCAAAGATGTTCAGTTCCACGGCGACGAAGTCACCTACGTTTCGCTCGGCGACGGCACCACCAGCGAAGGCGAATTCTGGGAGTCGATGAATGCGGCTTCCAACCTGCGGCTTCCGATGGTATTTCTTGTCGAGGATAATGGTTATGCGATCTCGGTGCCGGTGGAAGTGCAGACGGCAGGCGGAAATATTTCGCGTCTGGTTTCCGGCTTTCCAAACTTCCATTTTGAAGAGATTGACGGCACTGATCCGGTGGTCAGCTACGGTGCCATGTCGCGCGCAGTCTCGCATTGCCGCGCCGGCGTCGGGCCTTCGTTCGTTCACGCGCACGTGATTCGCCCGTATTCGCATTCTCTATCGGATGACGAGAAACTTTATCGTCCCGACATCGAGCGGGAGCGCGATGCGGCCCGCGACCCCATTTCGCGCATGCAGTTGTTCCTGATTCGCGACGGCATTCTCGACGAGAAGGGAATCAACAAGCTCGAAAAAGAAGTTGACGATGGTTTGCAGGCCGCAGTGGACCGGGTGCTGGCCGCACCTTTGCCGCAGCCGGAAACCATCAAGCAATATTTGTATTCGCCTGATCTCGATCCGACGTCTTCAATCTTCGACAAGCAAGTTAGTACAGGCGGGGACGCCCGTACTCCCAACGACCAAGTGACACAAGAGAAAAAGCCACCTCCGAAGACCATGGCTGACCTGATCACTGCCACACTTCGCGATGAGATGAAGCGCGATGAGCGGGTTGTGATCTTTGGCGAAGATGTCGCCGATTGCAGCCGTGAAGAATATTTGCGGCAGAAGATGGTCAAGGGCAAGGGCGGGGTTTTCAAGCTAACCTCGGGACTACAGTGCGATTTCGGTTCCGACCGCGTCTTCAATTCGCCCATCGCCGAGGCCAGCATTGCCGGGCGCGCGGTGGGAATGGCGGTGCGCGGGCTCAAACCAGTGGCGGAAATCCAGTTCTTCGACTATATCTGGCCGGCGATGATGCAGCTGCGCAACGAGCTTCCGGTCATGCGCTGGCGGTCCAATGGAGATTTTTCCGCGCCATGCGTGATTCGAGTGGCGATCGGTGGATACCTTACCGGAGGCGCAATTTATCACTCGCAATGCGGTGAAAGCATCTTTACCCACACTCCGGGAATGCGTGTAATTTTCCCATCCAACGCGCTGGATGCCGCGGGCCTTTTGCGTACCGCAATTCGTTGCGACGATCCGGTGATGTTCCTCGAGCACAAGCGGCTTTATCGGGAAAGCTACGGCCGTGCGGCATATCCGGGTCCGGATTACATGATTCCGTTCGGCAAGGCGAAGGTCGTGCACCCTGGGAGTGATGTCACAGTCATTACCTACGGCGCGGTAGTTCCGCGCGCCTTGCAGGCGGTGCAGAAGCTGGACCGCGAAGCCGGACTCAAAATTGATCTGATCGACTTGCGCTCGCTGAATCCCTACGATTGGGAAACGATTGCAGCTTCGGTGCAAAAGACCAACCGCGT
Organism: Terriglobales bacterium; assembly: GCA_050746025.1. GTDB lineage: Bacteria > Acidobacteriota > Terriglobia > Terriglobales > Acidobacteriaceae > Gp1-AA145. Next base: position 4,241 of record JBOGLH010000043.1, read on the forward strand.
GATCGTCGCCTACGAAGACACTCTTAGTTGGGGCTATGGCGCCGAGATCGCCGCGCGCATAGCCGATGAGCTATTCGAAAATCTCGACGCCCCGGTGAAACGCGTTGCGGCGAAGGATACTTTCATCGCGTACCAGCCTGTACTTGAAAGCGCGATTCTGCCGCAGGTGCAGGACTTGTACCTTGCGATGAAAGAACTCGCGGAATACTGATCGACTCTATCGACCGTGATCCTCTCTCGTTCAAAGTCAAAATCCCCGCCCCGTCTCGCAGAAATCGCGAGACAAGTGCGGGGCACCCGCTTGAGAAGTCTTGCTCATCATGTTTTACCCATTTTAGGAATGTCGATGCTGTGTTGCGCCAGTTCGTCGCGCTGCGCTTTTGGAAAATAGAGCGTAATGCAGCGACTCAGAAAACGTGGGTATTGCGGTTTCGCAGGTTGCGAAACCGCCAGTAAAGCCTCCGGCCGAATTCAGCCCGCGCGCGCCTCACACAAATGCGCCGCTTGGTGAAGTCAAACGCATGGCGGGTGACGGAGACGGCGCCTACAAAACCCATCATTATCGCGACCTCTTCGCCGAGCAGGGTCACTCGCCTGAAGAAAGCCGCGCCAAAATAGATAAAGCATTTCAGCAACTTTTTCACGGCGACGGCCGTTAGTGCGAGACACAAAGACGAAAGCTGCACCCCAGCTCCGGCGTAAAGCGGAATTGTCAGACATCGTACAGACTCAAACTCTTATTTTCAGAAAAGGGGATCGGCTCAGCCGGAATGCCAGCCGCTACTCTAACTTTTTATCGGAAATGCCCCAATAGCATTGACACGAGAAACTGCCGAGTGGCAGGCGCATACTTGCGCTATCGAGACGGCAGCTATAGGTGAAGTTTGGCCGTTATCGAGTCACCAGCAGCCAAAGCACCCCAACTGTCAAAGTAGCGAGGGTGACCGGAACCCCAACCCGCAGATAATCTGCGAACTTTATTTCCACTTCCGGCCGGGCTTTTTCAATCACAATAATGTTTGCGATCGATCCGGTCACAGTCAGATTTCCCGCCAATGTGCTTGCCATTGCCAGCAGCAACCAGAACTGGGACGGGTTTTGAAATTGCGGAACTAAGTCTTTCAGCAACATCACCGCCGGAACGTTGCTCACGAGGTTCGAGAGCAGCGCCACCACGCCGGCAAAGATCCATGGGTCATGCAGATTCATGCGCTCTGCCACCGCCAGCATTTGTTGCGCGATGCCCGCCTGCTCGGCTGCGCCGATGATCAGAAAAAGACCTATGAAAAAAACCAGCAGCGGCCAATCAATTTCTTTGTAAATCTCTTCCGGGTGAACTGACCTTCGAATCAAGAGCAAGGCTCCGCCCATGGCCGCAACTAACGCGGGCGATAATCCCGCGAGAAATCCCGCTAATACAAGCGCCAAAATTATCAGAGGAAATGCAAGCCGTTCGCGCTGAATGCCTCCGTTCACAAAAACAGGCCGCACGGGCGAGGGCGTCCGCGCCACAGCATCACGATTCGGATACAGCCAGTGCAGCACCATCCAATCGATAAACAACCCGATCACTGCCACCGGCGCAAGCGCACCCAGAAAATGACGATAGCTGATGCCGGAGATTGATCCGATCAGGATATTCTGTGGATTGCCTGTGATGGTCGCAGTGCTGCCGATGTTTGAGGCAGTCGCAAGCGCAAGCAAATAAGGCATTGGCCGCTTCGAGAACTGTTGGCAGATTTTCAGCAGCAAAGGCGTCATCACCAGGCATACCACATCATTCACCAAAAAAGCGGAGAGGATTCCGCTAGTGAAAATCACGCCCGGCAAAAAATGCGATGGAGACACAAACTTCACAACCAGCGTTGCCACCCACTCGAAGAAGCCCGCCAGATGCAGACTTGAGACGATCAGCATCATCGATGCGAGCAGAACAATGGTTGTGTAATCAATGCTGCGAATGCCGGCGGCCGGGCTAATTACCCGAAACGCGAACATTAATGCGGCGCCGATTACAGCGGCGGCTGGCCGATCGATCTTGGTCCCCGGAAAACGCCCGATCGCGAACACCAGGTAACTCGCGAGAAATATCGCGTACACGATCACGAGGTGAACGCCAGGACCAACCGCGAAGGCAGCCATCACGCAGCGAACTCCTGCGCGGTCATTGATGCCCGGCGAAATCCTGACATTCGGTCACTTCGAATGGTTACTGCCAGATGGCGTGAGTGGGCCAGTGTGGCATTAGACATGACAAAATTTGTCACGCAGGAAGTGGGAAGGGTTGCGGCTTTCGAAGTCCGCTCTTTGAAATCAAGCATTTGGTTCATTCTTCGTTTTGGCAAAACACATGCTACTACCAGAGGTGAATGTACCAATAGCAAATAGGCAACTGAACCAGGGAGTCGGTTATGGCGTGGAAACCGCGACAACACGCAAGGTTCAAAGCGGCAGTTCCGATCGAGCTTCGTCCTAAGGACGCACCCACCCCGCTGCGGGGACAAACCGCGGATATCTGTTTGGGCGGCTGCTATGTCGAAATGGTTTTTACCCAGGAAGTTTCAACCGTAGTAGACATTTCGCTTTGGGTTGGCGATTCGAAAATCTACGTTAACGCCGAGGTGGTCAGCAAGCATCCCTCGTTTGGCAATGGATTCAGATTCGTTCATCTCACCAAAGACGGCGCCAGCAAGTTGAATGATTATCTGGAATCGTTAAAACCGGAAGCCGCAATGGAAAACAACTCGCCTTTTGCGCAGCCGCCGCGCACATCGTAAGCGGAGTCAGATAGCCGTGGCGCGGGGTGCGCCTGCAGAGAATCGGTGAGAGCTTAAAGAATCACCCGCTCATCACCGATTCTTTTCGTCACCCGTTCGCGATCAAGGTACTCCAGCAAAGGAATCGCATATTTCCGGCTGACACCAGTCAAGTCCTTAAATTTGCCGACATCGATTTTTGAAGAATGCGACTTTTGCGCGGCGAGATTCTTCCGTAGCTCTTGCAATGCTCCTTGGTGAAATACCAGATCCTCGGAAACTTTGATCAGGACTTTATCTCGCAGCAGCAGAGTCACGAGCTTTTGGGCTCGGGCCTTGTCGATTTTTAAACTCCCCAGCACATCTTTTAACGCAGGAACTTTCAATCCCGCGGACGAAAAAGCCTGCTCGATGGTTTTTTTCGACTGCTCCTCTTCATCTTTCATCACAACGCCGCGGCCTGGAAGGTGGACCAGGTCTCCGGTAATCGCAAGTTGTCCCCCTTTCAATGCCTCATCAAACACAGCGGCAAATACTTCAGGATTTACTCCAGCCAGGCGTTCGCGCAGATGTTCCTTCGGAACGCCGACTGAGAGGGGGTTCTCCTTCTGAAGCCAGCCAACCGCCTGCACCACGTTTTTGTGCACCAGACCCAAAGCAAAGTCTTGAATTAGAACTCCGCGTATGTTCGTGATGCCCTGCGCTCTGGCCGACGCGGAGAGGATCTCATTGATGGTCCAACCTGTCCGGGATACGGCTTCAGTAAGGCTGAGGCCTCCGACTCCCCGCTCGGTAACTCGCGACCGAAAAACGGATTCCCGCGATGGATCTGTTAACAATTCCAGGAAATCACGACGCGTTGTCGGGTCTTTAACTCGAGCTGGGGGATTATTTTCAAGAACCACGCCTCCCCCGATCGTGATGACGGGCGAGAACTGGCGAATAATGAAATGATCGCCCGGAACCAGCACAAGCGGAGCGCTCAACCGAAGCTGCGCAAATGCCTCACCTCCCGGTTTGAGCTGTTTGCTCCCGAATAGATTGACCGTAGCGATGGTTTCAGAAGCGAAGGCATGCAGGTGGACGCGCGCACCGGTCTTCAGCGGTTTAGCGGAACTAAGCAGCGAAAGCTTTACATCCATTCGCGAGGAAGATCGCAGCATTCCAGGCGAAGCCAGCATCATGCCGCGTTCGAGTTCGTGCTTGTCCACCCCCGCCAGGTTAAGGGCCGTGCGTTCTCCGGCGACCGCTTTTTCCGTCGTTGCTCCGTGGATCTGGACGCCTCGCACCCGCGCCTTTTTGCCGGAAGGAAAAAGTTGCAGTTCGTCTTCCCGGCGAATGGTCCCCGCAAGCAGCGTGCCCGTGACCACAGTCCCAAACCCTTTCATGGTAAAGACGCGATCAATGGGCAGCCGGGCAATGGCATTCGAGTCACGCGGCGGCAACTCACCGGCAATCCGAACCAGATGGCGCTTAAGTTCATTCAGGCCGGTTGATTTCAGTGCGCTCACTGGGACGATCGGTGAATTCTCCAGAAACGATCCACTCAAAAAATCGGCCGATTCGAGGCGCACAACTTCAAGCGTCTCCGCATCCACCGTGTCGGATTTTGTGAGTACGGTTATTCCATGCGGGATCCCGAGCAGGCGACAAATATCGAAGTGCTCGCGTGTCTGCGGCTTGATGCCTTCATCGGCGGCAATCACCAGCAGCACCAGATCGATCCCGCCTACTCCTGCCAGCATGTTGCGCACGAAGCGCTCGTGGCCCGGCACATCGACAAATCCGAATCGCAATGGCTCGCCAGATGGACCGGGCAACTCTGAGTACGCAAAACCCAGGTCAATGGTGATCCCGCGACGCTTTTCTTCCTGCAGGCGATCGGCGTCAATGCCGGTAAGAGCCTTCACCAGCGCGGTTTTTCCGTGATCGATATGCCCGGCAGTGCCAACGATGATCGACTTCATGAACGTCCCAGTATATGTGGGAAGAGCCGAGAGCGGCTGCCCTGGCGAGCTTGCTCGCCGATGGTCCATTTTGAAGCCCTATCGCGAGGGAAGATTCTCTCGCCGGATTGCTAACAATCAGCCGGACAGCCGGGGCGGCTGTCCCCACGCAACCCGGTTTTTGCCGGCAGCAGGTTGGTTTTCTCAGCGTTCTCTCCGTTAGTTCTCCGCGATCTCCGCGGTTAAAGGCTTTCGAATTTGCCAAGAAAGCTCTGTGCACGAGTGTCCTGAAAATGCGACAATAGAGCTTCCCCAAATGTCCACGGCAACCCTAGCCATCACACCTGAAGTCCTGCGTGACCATGGGCTGACGGCTGAAGAGTACGAGCGCATCAAATCGCTGCTCGGGGGGCGCGAACCCAGCTTCACCGAACTTGGTATTTTCAGCGTAATGTGGAGCGAACACTGCTCCTATAAATCATCGCGGGTGCATTTGAGACGTCTGCCGACCCGCAGCCGTCGTGTGCTGCAAGGTCCCGGAGAAAACGCCGGAATCGTTGATATCGGCGATGGCTGGGCTTGCGCCTTCAAAATCGAATCCCACAACCATCCTTCATTTATTGAGCCGTTTCAGGGCGCCACCACCGGTGTCGGCGGAATTTTGCGCGACATCTTCACCATGGGCGCGCGTCCAGTAGCAGTGATGGATTCCCTCAGGTTCGGGCCAATAAGCAATGGCCATCTGGGGACGGGCGCCCACGCACGTCCGGCCGAGCAAGGCTCGGCAGAACAGCCGATGGCGGCTGTTCCCACGCGAGAAGAGATTCATAGGAACCACTCTATCCTCGAAGGTGTGGTCAGCGGCATCGCTTCTTACGGCAACTGCTTCGGCGTTTCTAACCTCGGCGGAGAAACAAAGTTTGAAGCTTGCTATTCCGGCAATCCGCTGGTTAATGCATTTGCCCTCGGGCTCGTCCGCAAAGATCAAATTTTTTATGCGAAGGCATCCGGCGAAGGAAACCCGGTGATTTACGTCGGCGCAAAAACCGGACGCGACGGCATCCATGGCGCCACCATGGCGAGCGAAGAATTCAGCGAAGCTTCCGAAGCCAAGCGGCCGAACGTGCAGGTGGGCGATCCATTTTTGGAAAAGCTCTTGCTCGAAGCCTGCCTCGAAGCCATGCAAACCGGCGCCATCATTGGCATTCAGGACATGGGCGCTGCCGGCCTAACTTGCTCAACTTGCGAAATGGGTGCGCGCGGCAATGTAGGAGTTGAAATTGAAATGGACCGCGTGCCGCAACGCGAGACCGGCATGAGCGCTTATGAAATCCTGTTGAGCGAATCGCAGGAGCGCATGTTGCTGGTCGCGCAAAAAGGCCGCGAAGAGGAAGTTTACAAAGTGTTCCGCAAGTGGGGACTGGATGCGGTCGAAGTCGGCCGCGTGATCAGCGAAAGCCGCATGCGGGTGCTTCAGCACGGCGAAGTTGTGGCCGAAATTCCTAATACCGCGCTGACGGACGAGGCCCCGGTTTATCAGCGTCCAATGAAACGCTGGCAGGCGCCGGTCCCGCAGGAAATGCCGGAGCATATAAAGCTCGGAGAAAAATCAGACTTCACCGGGGACCTGAAGCAGCTGCTCGCGAGCCCCAATATTTGCAGCAAGCGCTGGATCTACCAGCAGTACGATTCCATGGTGCAGACTAACACCGTCGAAGGTCCCGGTGCCGGGGATAGCGGCGTGATCCGCATAAAAGGTTCGCAACGGGGTCTCGCGATGGCTCTCGACGGAAATGGGCGCTGGTGCTATCTCGATCCCAAGCTGGGTGCGATGCACGCTGTCGCCGAGGCCGCGCGCAACGTTGCATGTTCGGGTGCGGTCGCGGTTGGAGCGACCAATTGTCTGAATTTTGGCAATCCCGAAAAGCCGCCGATCATGTGGCAGTTTTCGCAGGCTATTGATGGCATCACCAAGGCCTGCGAGGAACTTGAAATTCCTATCACCGGCGGCAATGTCAGCTTTTACAACGAGACGCTCGGTGAGGGCATTTATCCCACGGCGGTTCTCGGCGTGGTCGGAATTCTGGACGACGTGACGAAGGCAATGTTCCCGCACTTCCGTGAGGCCGGACGTTCTGTGGTGCTGCTGCGGGCATGCGAACCTGGAGACGCAGTTGACGCGGAAGTCGAGTTCGGATCATCCGAGTACGCGAAAGAAATTCTCGGCGAGCTATGGGGATTTCCGCCCGCGCTGGAAATTGAAAAAGAGGCCGCGCTGCAGAAAGCGATTGTCGAGCTGATTGCTTTAGGACTCGTCGATTCCGCCCACGACTGCTCGGATGGCGGACTAGCCGTGGCTTTAGCAAAGTGCTCTTTCGCCAAGGGGATCGGTTGCCGCGCCGAGCTTCGCTCGGCCTGGACCCATTCGACGACTCCCTCGCTTGGCTCGGTCGCTCAGGGCAGGCTCAACGAGGGCGCCCTTCCCCACATGGACAATGCTTCTGCCGAGCTTGCACCGGAATTCGTGCTCTTCGGCGAAGATGCCGGTCGGATTGTGATCTCCTGCGACCCCGCGCACCTGGCGAGAATCAAACAAGTGGCGAAGAAATACGGCATTTTCGCCGATGAACTCGGTGAGACGGTTTCCGAGGCCGTCGAAATTAGAATCGATGGACAAATGGTGGTCTCGTCTCCAGTCGGCGAGTTGAGCGGTAAATATGAAGGAGCGCTGGAGCGCGCGCTGCGGAGTGAGCGGGCAGGAGAGGTGGACTAAGTAGTGGCCAGCGATAATGCTGCGTTTCCGGTATACGTTCTAGCGAAGGACTGCGGCGAGGTAACTACGTATTCATCTGTCCAGAAGATGCAGGAATATCTTGAAGCAATTGATGTCGAAAATGGAGAGTACGAAGCGTGGGACGTAGGTGGTCGGCTGCTGCACCTTACAGTCGGCGAAAGAAAATCGGAGTGGTTGCAGATTTCGAAAATCAATCGCTTACTGTCACAGACTGAATTAGCTGAAATTAAGCGCAAAGCGAAACCTTATCTTCTTCCTAAATCTCGACTGAAAGCTGAGGGCTGACGGCTGATGGCTATCTCCGATAAATTTCGCGACGAGTGTGGCGTAGTAGCGATCTACTCCCATCCTGAGGCGGAGACCCTCGCCTACCTCGGTCTGCATGCCCTGCAGCATCGCGGACAGGAATCTGCCGGCATCGTGACCTCGAATGGCATGGCGCTGCACATTCACAAAGCCATGGGCCTGGTGGCCGACATTTTCACTGAGAAGAAGCTCGCGAAATTGCGCGGAACTCTCGCCATCGGCCACACCCGCTATTCGACCACTGGCGATTCGGCGCTCCTGAATGCCCAGCCGATCATGGTGCAATCCAACAAGGGAATGGTTGCGCTGGCGCACAACGGCAACCTCACCAACGCTCAGGAAATCCGCAGCCGGATGGAAGCGCAAGGCTCGATTTTCCAGACCAGCAGCGACACTGAAGTCATCGTGCACCTGATCGCGCAATCGCGCGAGCACACTTTGCCCGAAGCCATGGCCGACGCGCTACGCCGCGTCGAAGGCGCATTTTCCCTGGTGATGATCAGCCCCGACCGTATCTTCGCCGCCCGCGATCCCCGCGGATTTCGCCCGCTGGCCATGGGGCGCATCCGTGCCCAAGGCGACCGCCGGCAGGACACAATTGTTTTTGCTTCCGAAACCAGCGCCTTTGACTTGATCGGCGCAACTTATGAGCGCGAAGTAAAACCGGGTGAACTGGTAATCGTTGGGCCGGAAGGCGTCAGCTCCCGGTTTTATGCTCCCGCGCTGGCACAGTCCAGCTGCATCTTCGAGCACGTTTATTTTTCGCGGCCGGACAGTCGCGTCTTCGGACGTCCGGTACAGGAAAGCCGCGAAGAACTCGGCCGCCAGCTTGCCATCGAAGCTCCCGCCGATGCCGATCTGGTTGTTCCGGTGCCTGACTCAGGCGTCACTGCCGCCATGGGCTACGCCGCTGAAAGCGGAATCCCGCTACGTTTCGGACTGATTCGCAATCACTATGTGGGGCGCACGTTCATCGAGCCGCAGCAATCGGTGCGCGATTTCGGTGTGCGGCTGAAGCTGAATCCGGTGCGCAGCCTGCTCGAAGGCAAGCGCGTGGTGCTGATCGATGACTCCATCGTGCGCGGAACCACCAGCAAAAAAATTGTGCGCATGGTGCGCGGCGCGGGCGCAACCGAGGTTCATATGCGGATCTCCTGCCCGCCGACGATTTCTCCCTGCTTTTATGGAGTGGACACGCCGCGCAAGAAAGAACTCATCGCAGCGAATAACAGCGTCGAACAAATTCGGCAGTACATCGGCGCAGATTCGCTGGCGTACCTTTCGCTCGAGGGAATGAAGAAGGCCTGCCACGACGGCGAGAAAACCACGTACTGCACGGCGTGTTACACCGGCAAATATCCCACCAATCTGATCGACGTCGAAGAAATTCAGCCGGCGGTGATTGAGAAGCGGTAATTGGGCTTCTGCGCTGCCGCTACCCGCTCAATTCCCTGCAAATCGTTCGTGATCTGAACATCCTTCCAACCGGCCAGCATTTCGCGAACTCGTGAGGCAATCGTCCCACTGATTTCCATCACCAGCCATCCGCTGGGCTTCAGCGCATTCCTCGCTTGAGGAATCAGCCGCTTGATCACCTCGAAACCAGTCGGTCCCGCGAACACTGCATTCCTCGGCTCAAACTTACGCACTTCGAGTTGCACCGTGTCCTCTTCTGAGTCCCCGACGTAAGGGGGATTGGAAACCACAAAATCGAACGAATTCTTTTCGACTCCCGCCAACAGATCGGCTTCGTGAAATTCGATTCGTGAATCAACCTGGTGCCGCACCGCATTCGCGTGCGCTATTTCCAGTGCCGGCGAAGAGATATCGGTAGCGTGAATCTCAGCATCGGGCAGCTCTTTCGCCAATGCCAGAGCGATGCACCCGGAACCGGTGCCCACATCAACAATTCTGACGGGCGGGACGCCCGTCACCCCACTCACGCGCGCCAATACTGTCTCAATCACATGCTCCGTCTCCGGGCGCGGAATCAGTACCGCCGGAGACACGATAAAATCCATTCCCCAAAATTCCTGATGCCCAGTGATGTACTGCGTTGGAATCCCACGCGCGCGTTGGACAAGCGCATCTTCGTAGCGGGTCTGCTCTTCCGTAGTGAGTTCGTGCTCGGGATGTCCGTACAAAAAAGCCCGGTCGCGGCCCAATGTAAACATGAGCAGCAACTCGGCATTCATTCGCGGAGAAGGCACCTGAGCGGACGTCAGGCGCTGGATGGCGGAACTGAGTGCATTGCCAAGAAGCACCCAGCTATTTCAACACAAGCGACCGCGGTGTACGCTTTGAAGATCAATGAAGATTTACTGTGGTGGCTGGCCCGGCGCTCCCGGAGGTCCATTTTGATTTTGCTGTTGCTGTTGTTGCTGCTGCTGTAACTCTCGCAACAACTGTTCTGGAGTCTTCACCACCGGTCCATTCTGCTGGTCTTGTGATTGATCACCCTGATCGGCCTCTGGTTCGTCCTGTGGCTGCTCCTGCATATTGGGAGTTCCCTCGCCCCCAGTTTCCACCGGATTCTCATTCTCCACTTCGGGCACGGCTTGCAGATTTTCATTGTCCTCTTGTGGCTGATTGGCTTGCGGTGTCGGGGCAGGTTCAGGGCCGTTGGATTTTGCCATCAATACGATCTTGTTCAACGCGTGTGGATCAGCCGCCGACCCCAATAGCACATAGTCGTAATGCGATCCATTCAGCAGTTGCGCCATTACATCGCGCGGTGCGCCGGGACCGAATTGCCCGACGACCCGCTCACCTGAGCCAGGCGGCATGTCAACGTTGGCCCCAGTCTTTGTTCTGACGGCATTCAATACATCGCTCATCGTTGAATTTCTGGCGATGATGGTCAGTTGTCCGCCTTGCAAGTTCACCTGGGGTGGCGAGGACGGCTCGTGTTCTGGAGTCACCTCAGGAGCCGGTTGCGCTGGTTTCGTCGCCGTCGGTCCGGGTTGGGATGTTGACGGCTTGGTGGGCGACGGTTTCGACGCAGTCTTCTGCGGTTTCGTGCGGTGCGGGGTCTGGGCCGAAGCTGCCGCAGCGCCACACAACAACAGTATCCAAAGAAGATGAACCGAGCCCCGCAACATATACAGATGTGATTTTAACACCAAGGCGGCGAGACTAAATTACTGCTGGGGAGCGAAGTACCCCTTGCGGGCCCGGACCTGTAAGTCCTTCTTAAGAGAGGTGATTTCGATGGAGCGGAAGCGTCCGTCAGCGTCGAAATCCGCAGGATGGTACGAGATTACGTATTGGCTGCGTAATTCATCTTCAATGGCCGAAAACGAAGTCTTAATGTCTTTCATTTTGAATGGGAAGAAGGCTCGGCCGCCGGTGGCGTCGGAAATCTGTTCCAGAATCTTGTCGCCGCGCAGGATCAACCCACTATCGTCGGTCGAGATTGTATAAACGATGACTTGGGCACGCTCCGCCATATAAATGGCTTGGCCCAAGGTGTGCTCGCTCTGATTGTCTTCGCCATCGCTGATAACGATCAGTGCCCGCCGCACTGGCCGGTCTGAATCATCCCTCAACATCTTTTCCTTGCAGGAAGAATAAATAGCGTCGTAGAGCGCTGTTCCTCCGCCATCCTGCATTTTCTGGATTCCCGCCCCGAGCAGGCTCACATTATCGGTGAAGTCCTGCATCACTTTATTCTTTGCGCTGAATGCCATGGCAAAGGCATGGTCATAGTGGGGTCGCAGTGTGTGCTGCAGGAACCCGACGGCTGCATCCTGCTCGAACTGGAAACGCCCGTGCACCGATCCGCTGGTATCGATCAATAAACCGATTTGCAAAGGTAGGTCGGTCTGCTGAGAAAACCGCACGATCTGTTGCGGCGGTTTGTGATCATCAAGAATGCTGAAGTCATTCTTGTTCAGATCGCGCACGAATTTGCCGTGCTTGTTCATGGCAATGAAAAGCACGTTCACTTCGTTGACCCGCGATTTTATGGTGACAATGGAATTCGGTTCAGTGGAAGAGACGGCTGGGGAAGCGGCTGCAAGGTCAACGCTGGGAGCGGCAAACGAATTCTGCCCGTAGACTGGCAATGTAGCCAGGAACATCACCGCGAGACAAGAACACCAATGTGTGTACTTCATTCCCAGTCCGCCTAAAATTTGCACGAATAGCCACGGCCAGAGGCTACCTCATTGATTTAGATGCAAGTCCGTTGCCGAAGGCACTTCTGGTGTAACTTGACCGTTGGCTTGACTTTAGGCCACAGGTGCGGGATCTCCAAGTTACAAAAGGAGCACTCAAAGGGTCACCCCCCGGCAAGATTTGCTCGGCCCACAAGGTTGCCTGCGGAAGGTAAAATGCTGAATATCCACTCTCAACTGAGGTCAAAGCATGAAAAAGTTAGCTGTATTTTTTCTGGCACTTGCTTGTACTCCCCTAGGCTTTGGTGCAGGCAATGGGAAGGAAGTCGATCGCGTGAAAGATGCTGGCGAAGTTCTCAAAGAAATTCTCAACATTCCTGACGACATCCCCAAGGACTTGCTCGACGACGCCGAGTGCGTCATCGTGCTTCCTTCGGTCAAGAAAGTCGCCATCGGTATTGGCGGCGCTTTCGGACGCGGGGTTATGGTTTGCCGCAGTGGCGAGCATTTCACCGGACCCTGGGGCGCCCCTGCAATGTACGCCCTCGAAGGCGGAAACTTCGGCTTTCAATTAGGCGCGCAGGCTACTGATTTTGTGTTGCTGGTGGTGAATCCGCGCGGGGCTGAATCGCTGATGGGCAGCAAGATCAAACTCGGCGCCGACGCCTCAGCCGCAGCTGGCCCCAAGGGGCGTACTGCCGCCGCCGCCACCGACCTTGTTATGCGGGCGGAGATTCTTTCCTACTCGCGGTCCCGCGGACTGTTTGCCGGCATCTCTCTCGAGGGCTCGACCCTGCGGCCGGATAATGGGGCCAATGAGAAACTCTACGGCCGATCGCTTACCGCCAAGGAGATCCTGCGTGAAGGCAGGGTATCGAGCCCAGCTGCCGCTCACCTGCTCGATGCCGAGCTGCAAAAAGCTTCGCCTAAGAACCGTTCCGACCCGAAGTCTTTACAGTAATCACCCACTCCGTGGAGGGCAGTCAGTCTCAGCTGCCCTCCAGCAATCTCTTTACCTCACTTTCCAACTTTGTGAGTACCGTCCCAAACTCGCGCCGCTTAGCATGTCGAGTTTTCCTTCCTGCACTCTGTATCACATTAATGCCACATAGAATTCACGCGATGTTAAAAGGCAGTTCATCAGTTCTTAACGAACCCGACGCTAGGATGTAGTACTCACGTCACCGAGGATCTGGCAGAACTCGATCCATGGTTTTTGGCAGTTCCACTTTTTTGTCAGGAGAAGAGAAAAATGAAGCGAGTCACGGCTTTGGCGCTTACGCTTATGCTTTGGGCATCGGCGGCGCTGGCTCAGCAGAGCACGACGACCACTACGGCTACGACTACCAGGAGAAGAACGACGGCCACCAGGACCGACCCGGCCCTCGCAGAACAGCTGAATCAACTCAAGCAGGCCATCGACGCCCAGCAGCAACAGATCCGGCAGTTGAGCCAGCAGGTGCAAAGCCGCGACCAGCAAGTGCAAGAACTGCAGCAGAAGCTGGATCAAAGTCAGGTGGCGACCTCACAGGCCCAGTCCAAAGCTGACGCTGCGGCTTCACAATCAGCAGAGCAGCAGCAAAGCGTCTCCGCACTTAAGAGCGAGGTCGCCGATCTTAATAACAACACCACTAACTCCGCCCTGACCTTGCAGGAAGCGCAGAAGGAAAACACGAAGACTCGTGAAGCTATTAATGCCCTCAGCAAGCTGAAATTCACTGGTGACCTAAGGCTTAGATACGAACCCTTCTTCGGCGGCGGGGCAATCACTGGACCCGAAACGGCCAGCCGTAACCGGGAGCGTTATCGCTTACGTTTCAATATGAACACCAAAATTGATGGTGATTTTGCCGCCGGCTTGACGCTTGCGTCAGGCGACCTGGGCGATCCAATTTCGACGAATTCAACTCTGACTGGCTTTTACACACGCAAGCCGATCGCCATCGATAAGGCGTTCGGCATCTATAATCCGCATTACTTCAAACCATTCACTTTGACCGCTGGAAAGTTCGGCTATACCTGGCTGCGCACCGAGCTGACATGGGATAACGATCTGAATCCTGAGGGCGGCAGTGCCGCGGTTGCGTGGGACTGGAAAGATAGTTTTTTGAATCACTTTGCGGTCGTTTCTTACGGCACGACAATGTTGGAAGTAAGCGGCGGAGCAGACACCTACATGTATGGTGGGCAGGTCCAGACTGGTTGGAACATCTTTCCACATGTGAAGCTGAGTGCCGATGGTGCTTACTATGATTTCGAAAATACCGACACCATTGCGCAGAATCAAGTGAACGGAAGCGGTGCTAATGGCTCTGCGACCCAGGGCCTTCCGACCCCGACGAACTTCGGAGGCACGTTTGGTTTCGGCGGTTCGAACAATACCAACAACTTTGGTGTGATCAATGGTAAGCGGTTCTACGCCTCACAATTCGGTATCCTCGACGCGATCGGCCGTCTCGATATTGATACCGGAGCGAAGCGCTGGCCAATTTACGCTTTATTCGACTTTGCCCAGAACACAAAAGCTTGCGACAACCTGGGTGTCTTCTTTGCAGCCGCAATTGCGCTTCCAACTTGCGATCCTCACCAGCGGCATGCTTACTGGGGCGAGCTTCAGTTTGGTCAGGCCAAGAACAAAGGTGACCTGCGCCTCGGCTATACCTTTATGCGTATTGAGCGCGATGCCGTTCTTGCAGCCTTCAATTTCAGCGACTTGCGGCAACCGACGAACGTGGCGGAGCATCGCATAGAAGCGTATTACCAAGCCTATCCGCATGTTCAGATTGGCGTTACCGGACTGATCGGACGCCAGCTTGTGACCGCGCAGAGCCTGACCGAAGAGCGCTGGCTCAAGCGGTTCCAGTTCGACACCATTTTCGGCTTCTAACCTACGCGAAGATCATTCGGCCGGAGCATAGCTATTTGCTCCGGCCATCTTTCTTGTTGACCCTAACGTTAGTCTGAAACATCCTGGTTTCGGCGCATCCCGCCGAAGCCATTTTTTTAGAAGCTACTGCCCGATCAACCCAATGTGGACAGGGCTAACTTGCTCCTCGATAGATTACTTCCGTTATGCTGACCTATGTAACTATCCCAGTAAATAGATCGTTAATTCGCTGGCAGCGATGAACCATGATCGACACCTCTGGTTTTTGGCCTTCGGATCCTGTTAACTCGATTGTGATCTTCACTTAGCCACTCCTAAATAGTTTTCCACCACTTTCGTGCCAAGACTTTCGTGATCTGATATTCACAACCAACTAAGGTGTTCGTTGGATTGTTGATGTAAGGCATCGTTTGTACTTTGGCACTAGGGCCCATCTACTTTCCTAAGTTTGAATATCCCGTGGTAGGGAGTCGCATTCGCGTGCGCAATCCAAAGAATTTGGGAGGACGGATGAAGTTCGCAGCGTTGGGGTTATTGTTACTAAGTACTGTCACGCGGGCGCAGGTCCCACAATCAAAGCATGTTTGGCTTCTTACGGAAGAAAACCACAGCTATGAGGCGGCGATCGGCAATTCAGGCATGCCGTATTTCAATTCGCTCGCGTCCAAATATGCTTTGGCCACTCAGTACTACGCGGAGCAGCACAACTCTATTTCGGCGCTGATGTGGCTGGTTTCAGGGCAGCCCATCACCGGCAATAACTCGACAACCACGTGTTATGGCGTAAATAACCTCGGCCGCCAGTTGATCGCGAAAGGTTATAAGTGGCGTTCTTATCAGGAAGATTTGCCGTATGCCGGCTTTGATGGGCTCAGTAACCTGAATTACGTTCGCCGTCACAATCCGATTATCGACTTCACCGATACTTGTGTCTCGAGTCAGAAAGTCAATTCAGTCCCGTATACGCAATTGGCGACAGACATCGCGGATCACGCAACTCCCAACTTCGCATATATTACGCCCAGCCTTGCTCATGATGCGCACAATGGCACGCTGGCGACGGCGGATCAGTGGATGTCGCAACACGTTCCGGCCATCCTGGCCTTACCGGAATTTCAGCCGGGAGGCGATGGCATTTTATTCATCGTTTGGGATGAGGCCGATCTTTCTAGCGACGGCGTTACGCAAGACAATCGCTGCGGCTCAAACATTCCCAGCGGCTGCGGAGGACGGTTGGCGACATTGGTTATTGGTCCTCAGGTGAGGCCCGGATACAAGTCGACAGTCCGTTACGACCATGCGAATTTGTTGAGCACGGTCTGCGCCGTAATGGGACTCTCCTCGTGTCCCGCGGCTGGCAAAGTAGCACTGCCTATGGGCGATTTCTTCAATACCGTCAATATTTCAACCCCATTTGCGAATGCCGCCGTAACCTCGCCGGTGCGCATTCAAGCAACTACCTCGAACAGTTCACCCGTGAACGTTATGCAACTTTATGTTGATAACGTTCTGAAGTATCAAGTTGCCGGCAATTCCATAGATACCGCTGTACCCATAACCTCAGGTCAGCACTTACTGGTTGCCCAGTCTTGGGACAACGCCGCTGGAATCCATAAGCGCGGCATCAATGTGAATGTGCAATCCCAGGCAGTGGTAGTTACCAATCCTGCTCCGAATGCAGTTGTAGGAGCGCAAGTTCCAGTGGGGGCGATCGCAAGCGGGAAGAATAAAATCAGCAAAATGCAGCTTTACGTCGATGGCAATTCACAATTTCAGAGCAGCGGTAACACGCTGAATACCTCCGTCTCCCTATCCACTGGCAATCACGTACTGAAGGTGGAATCGGCCGATAGCGCCGGGAACTTGGCCACTAATAAGTTTTCGGTGACCTCGGCCAGCCCATCGATAAAGATCATCTCGCCAGCTACGCTGACTGGCCTTCTATCCCCGATATTCGTTTCGGCGGCGTCGATAGACCCAACTCCAGTCACGGCGATCCAGATTTACGAAGATCACAATTTGATCTATCAGGTCACCGGGACGGGAGTTCAAGCGAGCATTCCGATGTCTGTGGGCCAGCACTTCTTAGCGGTGCAGGCGTGGAACGCCGCAGGTCAGACTTACAAACAGACCGTCACCCTCAATGTTATCGGCGTTCCCATAACTATTTCTTCACCCAAACCGAACGCCACCGTAACTTCACCCGTAACCATTGCAGCGTCGGCTCCGGCCAGCAGCAAGGTGCAAACCATGCAGATATATATCGACGACAAAATGCTTTACCAGCTATCAGGTAAATCAGTCAGCCATTCGTTTGCCTTGTCATCCGGCCAGCACAAAATTGTAGCTAAGGGCTGGGACATCAACGGAGCCAGCTGGTTCTCAACTGAATTCATCACTGTCCACTAACTAAGAGGCGGGAACATCCACATACTGGGGTTTTTCTGCCTTTTTCCATTCCGCGTCGCTTGGACCCCGCCAGAAGTGTCCTGGGCTGTCAGAGCCGGGCGTCCTCCAGCGAAAATTTCATTCAGAACCGTCCCCTTCAAACGACAGTCGTTGCAGCGCAGTTCGCTTGCGCATTTCTGATTTCGTGGCGTCAGCCCTGGCCTGAACCAACCGTCCTACGTCCGAAGTGCCAATGCGGTGGATTAGAATACATCCATTCTGTCCTAAACTGCATTCTTATCATAAAGATGGTAACGGACGACAAGCCCGGGGAATGAAGGTTGGTCGGGCGTCCTTAAGAGTTTTTGGCTGCAAGCGGTTCGATTTAATCCCAATTTCTATGCACTTCAGGCACTTTCGATCATTCGCCCTGGCTGCGATGTTTTTCCTGCTAAAGGGCGCGGGCGTTGGACAGACTCCAACGCTCATAAGTCTTGACCAAGCCATTGATTTGGCGCTGGCCCACAATCACGCTCTCCTCGCTACCCGTACCACAATCCTGCAAAACCAGGCGCAGGAAATCACCGCTAATCTCCGGCCCAATCCTACGCTTGGTGCGGATACCCAATTCGTGCCGATTTTCAGCCCGCAGGATTTTTCCGGCGACAACCTGAATAATGTTCAGCAGTTCGATGTTGGAATCGGGTACCTGTTCGAACGTGGCCACAAGCGCCAGCGCCGATTGCAGGCGGCGCGCGATCAGACGGCCGTCACCCGCGCGCAGGTCACTGACGCCGAACGGACCCTGGCCTTTAATGTGGGCGAGCAGTTTGTCAGTGTTCTGTTGGCAGAATCCACTCTTCAGTTCGCGCTGGAGGACCTGAAAGGCTTTCAACAAGCCGTTGACGTGAGCGAGGCGCAACTCAAGGCCGGCTACATCGGCGAAGGAGACTATCTCAAGATCAAGCTGCAGTTGCTGCAATTTCAGACCGATGTTTCGTCCGCTCGACTCGCAAAGACGCAAGCGCTTGTCGGCCTGCGTGAATTGTTAGGCTACAACGCGGTTCCCGCCAATTACGACGTCGTGGGAGATCTGGCCTATCAGCCCCTCAAGGCAAATGTGGAAGATTTACAGATGCGGGCAATCCGTGAACGCCCCGATTTTCACGCCGCGGAGTTGGGTATCGCCGTCGCCCAAAGCCAGATTCGTCTGGCCCAGGCCAATGCCAAAGTCGACGTGACCGGCACCTATGACTTCACCCACGTCTCCGGCGAGAACACCGCGTCAATCTTCGCTAACTTCCCGCTTCCGATCTTTGACCGCAATCAGGGCGAAATTGCTCGCACCCGCTATGCCCTCACTCAAGCGCAACAGCAGCAGCAAGTGGCTAGTGATACCGTGCTCTCTGATGTGGCCAATGCCTTCGAAGCAGCCCGTAGTAATGATGAGGTGGTTCAGCTCTACACTTCCGGATACCTTAAGCAGGCGCAAGATTCACGCGACATCAGTGCATACGCTTACAAGCGCGGAGCCGCCAGCCTGCTGGATTATCTCGATGCCGAGCGCAGTTACCGCTCCATTGAATTAGCTTATCGGAAGGCGCTCGCCTCCTATATGACGGCATTGGAGCAACTCAAGGAAGCGGTGGGAACGAGGAACCTGCCATGAATGTCCGCACCCGTCATTTAGCGCGCTGGATTGCAGTTGCCGCATTGTCGATGATCACGTTGTTGCTGGTTGGCTGTGAAAGTTCGGGGCCCAATCCCTCCGCCAGCTCCAGGGGCGCGAGCGATCCGAACAATCCCCAGTTGTTTGACATCCCGCAGAATCAGATGGCGCACGTGCAGGTCTTGACGGTTGAACCCACGACTTTGACTCGCTCGCTGAGGCTCACCGGCGCCGTGGCCTATAACGGATTTCACACTACGCCGGTTATCACGCAAGTCAGCGGTCCGGTCAGTCGGGTGGTGGTAGTGCCGGGCGAGCGAGTTAGCCAATCCCAACCCATGCTTTACGTGGCCAGTCCGGATTATTCGCAACTGCGCACCAATTATTTAAAGGCGAAAGACGCCTATGCGTTCGCCCAAAAAACATACGCTCGTGCCCAGGACTTGTATCAGCATCACGCCATCGCCGAACAAAATCTGGAGCAGGCTGAATCGGCAGAGGTGCAAGCGGGCGGCGACCTCGTAGCGGCCCAGGCTGCGCTGAAGGTCATGGGCATTACAGATCCGGACGCGCTCGTGAAAGCGCCGCCATCGTTTGAAGTTCCAGTGAAGGCTCCGATCGGCGGCCTTGTAGTGGAGCAGGATGTCGCCGTGGGCCAGTTGCTTCAACCGGGCAGCACCCAATGCTTCATGATCTCGAACACCAACACGGTGTGGGTGCTGGTGAACGTGTATCAGAAAGATTTGCCTTACGTGCATGTGGGCGATCCGGTCAGCATTCAAACCGAGTCGTATCCTGACGTGTTTCACGGGAAGATCGCGTATGTCGCGGCCTCGCTCGATCCCAACACTCGCACTTTGCAGGCACGCATCGAAACCCCCAACCCTCATGACAAGCTGAAAAAAGATATGTACGTGGTGGCGACGGTAGATGCAGGTGCGATCAAAGACGCCGTTGCTTTGCCCGATGCATCCGTTCTCCGGGACAACGAGAACCAGCCTTTTGTTTATGTTGCGGACGCTTCAAACCATTTTTCCAGGCGCTCCGTCACCCTGGGAGAAAGCCTGGATGGCAAAACACAAATCACCAGCGGATTGAAAGCTGGCGAGAGAGTCATAGGCAATGGCAGCCTGTTCCTGCAATTCGCGAACTCGCTGCAAAGATAATTGAACAGCTGAATGATCCACCGAATCGTCCAAGCCGCACTGCGGCAGAAATTCCTAGTCCTGATGCTGACTGCGTTCATCACGGTCGGCGGCATCATCTCGTTTCAGAGAATGCCGGTGGATGCTTACCCCGACCTTGCGCCGCCGCTGGTTGAAATCATCACCCAATGGCCGGGTCACGCCGCCGAAGAAGTTGAACGCCTGGTCACGCTTCCGCTTGAGCTGGAGATGAACGGCGTGCCGCATATGATCGTGATGCGGTCCATTTCCCTCTACGGCTTGTCAGATCTCAAGCTCACCTTTGAAGACACCACCGATGATTACTTTGCGAGACAGATCGTTTTTGAGCGCCTCGCTCAAGCCACGCTACCCACGGGAGTGACTCCCAGCATGGCGCCGCTGTTCAGCCCAAGTGGTCTGGTGTATCGCTATGTGCTTGAGAGTCCGGATCGCAGCCCGCAAGAATTAAAAACCATCGAGGATTGGGTCATTGAGCGGGCTTACCGTTCGGTCCACGGCGTGGCTGACGACTCCGGCTTCGGCGGGACCACCATGCAGTATCAGGTCTTGCTCGATCCAGCGCGCATTTACGGATACCACCTCACTATCCCCCAGGTCACTGCGGCACTCGCTGCCAATAATTCAAACGCTGGCGGCGGTTTTTATTCCCAAGGAGGACAGTTCTATTACGTCCGTGGCATCGGCTTGGTCCAAAATACCGATGACATCGCAAACGTCGTCGTGGGCGCCAACAAAGGCGTGCCTATCCGCGTGCGCGACGTCGGCGAGGTGACCATCGGCCACGCTCCCCGCCTGGGCCAGTTCGGGTTTCAGAAAAATGACGATGCCGTGGAAGGCGTCATTCTTATGCTCCGCGGCGAGCAGACGCAAAATGTTTTGAAGGATGTCGAGGCGAAGACGCAGCAATTAAACCGGGAAGTCCTGCCGCCTGATGTCAAGATCAAACCTTTTTACGATCGTAGCGAACTCGTCCACCTCACCACTGACACCGTCGAAAGCAATCTGCTGCGCGGGATGGTGCTGGTCTTAATCGTACTGATCTTCTTTTTGGTGAGCATCCGCGCCGCCATCATCGTCGCACTAACCGTTCCGCTCTCGCTGTTATTTGCCTTCATTGTTTTGCATGCACACGATGTTGCCGCAAATCTGCTTTCCATAGGAGCAATAGATTTCGGGATCGTCATCGATGGCACGGTCGTGATGATTGAAAACATCTATCGCGAATTGGCGCTGCGGGAAGGCCAGACATACAACCTCCACGAAGTCATTCTTGCCGCCGCGAAGGATGTCGACCGGCCGATCTTCTATTCGGTCGCCGTTATTCTAGCCGGCTATTTGCCGATTTATGGATTAGGCGGCCCATCGGGGAAACTCTTCCACCCCATGGCTGAGACCATGTCGTTTGCACTAGTCGGGGCGCTCATCCTTACTCTGACGCTGATTCCGGTGCTCGCGTCGTATTGGTTCAGAAGCGGTGTCCGCGAACAAAAGAACCGCGCCTTCGAGTGGATGAAAGATAAATATGCGTTCCAGTTGGATTGGGCGCTCGACCATCCCAAACTCACCATGGTGATAGCAACTCTGATCTTCGGCGCCAGCCTGCTGTTGATTCCCTTCATCGGTGGTGAATTCATGCCGCATCTCGACGAGGGCGCGTTGTGGGTGCGGGCCACCATGCCGTACACCATCTCGTTTGAGGAAGCCAGCAGCATTGCTCCGCAGATACGCAAGATTCTGATGTCTTATCCGCAGGTGACCGTCGTGGGTTCAGAACTAGGGCGGCCTGATGACGGTACCGATGCCACAGGTTTTTTCAATTGTGAATTCTATGTCGGCCTAAAGCCCTACAAAGATAAAGTCTGGCACGGCGACATTTACGAGAAGCAGCAGCTGATTGAATCCATCAATAAAAAACTCAGCGCCTTCCCGGGAATTATCTTCAACTACACCCAGCCCGCTGAAGATGCCGTCGACGAAGCCCTCACTGGTCTGAAAAGTTCACTGGCGGTAAAAATTTATGGCGAAGATCTGAACATTCTGCAAGACAAAGCCATCCAGATCAAGAACGCCCTAGCCAAGGTCCGCGGCTTCGGCGAGCTCACGGTGGTGCGCGAACTTGGGCAGCCCAGCCTGCTGGTGGATGTCGATCGCGAAAAGATCGCACGCTACGGTATCAACGTCGCTGACGTCGAAGCTGTGATCTCGGCTGCAGTCGGAGGCCAAGCCGTCACGCAAGTCATTCAGGGCGAAAAGCTGTTCGACCTGGTAGTGCGTATGCAGCCGCAGTTCCGCAGCAGTGCGCATGAAATCGGCAACCTGTTGGTCGGAACACCCGATGGGCAGCAGATCCCGTTGAGCCAACTCGCCAACCTCACGCAGGGAAATGGCGCATCGTTTATTTATCGCGAAAACAACTCGCGCTACATCGGGGTGCAATACAGCATTGAGGGCCGGGACTTGGAGCGCGCGGTCCAAGACGGCCAGGCTGCGGTGAAAAAGGCTGTGACCCTCCCCCCCGGTTACACCATGGAGTGGGGCGGCGAATACAGCCAGTTTCTGGAAGCCAAATCGCAGATGTACTTCACCGGACCGCTGGCTGTGGTGCTGATTTTCATGATCCTTTTTGCGCTTTATGGAAACTTCAAATTTCCTGTCACCATCGCGGTGGGCGTCATCATGACTCAGCCCGTTGGCGCGCTAGTCGCGCTCAAGCTTACGCATACTCCATTTAGCGTTTCATCAGTATTGGGCTTGATGGCGCTGCTCGGGGTTTCAGTCGAGACCGCGGTAATTCTGGTTTCCTACATAAACAAACTCAGGCAAGAAGGGATGGACATAAGAACTGCAACGCGCGAAGCGTCGTTGCTACGGCTCCGTCCCATTATGATGACCGCGCTGGTTGCGTGTCTTGGATTGTTGCCGGCCGCGCTTTCCACCGGCATCGGATCAGATACTCAAAAGCCATTCGCCATCGTGATTGTGGCCGGACTGATCTCGCGGCTGTTCATCGGGTTTTTCGTCAATCCAGTGCTGTACGAAATGGTGGCCCGCCCCGGCGATGTGCTGCAAGTATAGTTCCGAGCACCTGGCAGAAATTCTGTCAGCGCAACGAAGCCACAACCGCCACGTCGAGCTTCGAATAATATTTCTTCACGTCCCCCGCGCCGTACTTCTCTCTGAATTTCTCAACCACCGATGACACTGATTTGGCGTCAGTGATGGGAGTAACCTTTAATTCCGTCTCTGCTCGGCCTGCCTTGATTTCGATCGCCGGCTTCTTGAGCACATTTTTGTACCATTGCGTCCCCGAGCCTTTCACGGGAAGAAGATAAAGGCTGTCTTCGTCGGAGACAAACCATACCGGATTCGAGATCGTCCGCCCCGACTTTCTGCCGGTCACGCTGATATGGATTTCGCTCGCCCGGGAAAGTGCGTTGGTTAAAGAATCGTGGGTTGCCATACAAAACTCCTTGCTAACCACTAGCCTACAATTTTCGGAGAAGGGAATGCCAACTGACAGCATGGTAGGGCCGCGGGGCCATGGACTTCGGTGCACGTTGTCTGAGAAAGATTTGGCGCATAATCGCAGCAAATGCAGTAAAGCCCTCTAGCGGAGATCACCATGAAAAAGTTTCTGTTTAC
>JBOGLH010000044.1:0-22385 GCA_050746025.1 Terriglobales bacterium
GCTTCCGTGCACACCACACTTGGCTTGATTGCTCAGGGCCAAAGCAAGGACCATGAGGCCGTCCGCGAATTCCAGCGAGCGCTGGCCCACGACTCGAGCAGCGACGCCGCATACCGTGGCCTGGCGAGTTCCTACGAGGCACTGGGAAAAGATGCTGAAGCTGAGGCCGCATACAAACAGGCCATCGAGAGTCGCAAAGAGTATTGGGGCGAGTACTCTGCCCTCGGCGCTTTTTACGCAAAACGGGGGCGATATGAAGATGCCGCAGCGCAATTTCGACGCGTGATCGACCTGGCGCCCGAAAATGTCCGCGGTTACACAAATTTGGGTGGCATCTACCTACTGCAGGGAAAAACCCAACAGGCAGAGGAATCCCTGCGAAAATCGCTGAGCATTGAACCGAACTATCGTGCGTACACCAACTTGGGAACTCTGTTCTTCTCTCAAGCTCGCTACGCAGATTCCGCCGCAATGTTTGAAAGGGCGATTCAACTGAACGATCGCGATCCTCGGGTTTGGAGAAACCTTGGCGACGCCTATTACTGGGTGCCAGAGCAACGAAGTAAAGCCGGCCCGGCTTATGAGCGCGCCGCTGAGTTACTTGCTTCACAGCGAAAGATCAGTCCGCATGACCCCGATCTGATGACCGAGCTTGCTCTTTGTTATTCCATGCTGGGGAAGCAAGAGGAAGCCGTGGCCCTTATTGGAACCGCTGCCGTGCAATCGCCGTCCGATCCGGAAATACAGTTTCGTGCTGCAGAGATTTATGAGCAGGGCGGAGATCATGCTACTGCGATTAAAAAGCTAGCCCTGGCAGCGCGCATGGGGTACTCTGTGGCGAACATTCGAGGTGATCCGACCCTGGGGCAGTTACGCAAAGATCCGCGATATCAGACTTTAGTAGAAGATAAGGCGTCAAAATCGCTGGATAAATGAGGAGGTACTTTATGTCAGCAGAACCAGCCAAGAATATCGAGTTTCCAAAGCAGGCGAGGGGCTATCGAGAAGAGAAGGTGTTTATCTATTTTTCGCCACGAGGTACTCCTGCAGCCGAAGGGCGCGCCGCCGCCGGAGATTGGATTGTTGCTGAACCTAGAAAGCCGGTTTCGCCCGGACAAACAGTTACCTGGCAGGCGGTTGGGAATTGCCAAAGATTGGAGTTGACTCTACCCGATGTATTTGAGGAACCGCGTCACATCGTTGTGAACGGAAAGACAGCGTACGCAACCGTCAGCGAGGATGCCGAATCGGGCTTGTTCCTCTATGAGGCATATTGCAATGACCAATTAGCGCTCGGCGGTTCGGCGCCGGGTGTGATCATCGATCCTTAAGTTCACATATAAAACAAGCTAAGTCTCGGCAGGCCGTACTTCTCGAGCAGCTTCTTGTGCGCATACTGCTGTCGTAGTTGTTCGATCTGTGCGGCCGGCATTTTGTTGCGATAAGGGGCAAGGTCTCGGTCGGCTTGAGTGCGGACGGCGAGAGCCTCGTCGTCGGGAATTGCGGCCAGAAGGACTGCGGACAGTTTTTCTTCCAGCAGCGTCAGTTTCCGTTCAACCTCTTCCAATCGCGATGGGGCCGACTTAGACTCCAGTTCCGTCGCCAACTCGCGTAAAGTTCCAGAAATTTCCCGGGCTACCCTCTCCGGCGAAACCCCGGGCCGGCACGGCAAACTCGCAGATTCCAATGCTGCACCGTTGCGCCGCAAGTATTCCGCAATCTCGTCAGAATCGAAACCTTTTACGGTGCTTGATCCGCTGGACGCCCCTACCGACGCTTCTTTCATGTCTTCCGCGGCGGCCAGCACTTCCTGAGAGCAATAGGAGAGCCCGTTCACTTTTCTGCTCTTCGACGGCCGCGCATTGTACTTTTCAAATGTCGCGTCGATCCCGCGCAGCACTGCCTCAAGCGGAATGCCGGCGTCTTTCCAGGTCTCAATCAGCGCCCAATCGAGCGTCGAGAGCATGAGGATGGTGCCGCGACCGCGCTGGAAATGCTCCTCGATTTCGGTGAAGTAATTGAAGTAGTTTTGCAAAGCAAGCTTTTAGCTCTTGGCTGTTAGCTCTTAGCTTAAAGCAACGATTTGTGTGGAGAGAATAGAAAAAGCTCTGAGCGACGAGCGATCAGCGATGAGCCACAGAGCCGAGAGCTCAATGCTCATCGCTCACCGCTCTCCGCGCCTGGCGCTACCCGCCCGTGGTTTGGAGGTGTGATCATCGTTCTTCTGTTCCGGAGCGTTCCGTTCCCACAAAATGCGCAAGCCGTCGAGAGTCAGAAATTCGTCCAGATTTTGAATGTACTTTGATCCCGAGCCAATCAGCGGCGCCAGACCTCCGGTAGCGACCACTTTGGTCGACTTCCCGAGTTCCGTCAGCAGCCGTTCCAAAATTCCGTCCACCAAACCGAGATAGCCATAATAAAGACCGGACTGCATGCTGCCCACCGTAGTAGTCCCAATGACACGTGACGGTTTACGAATGTCGACGCGCTGCAATCGCGCGGTGCGGGTGAAGAGCGCATCGGCCGAAATTCCAATTCCGGGGCTTATAACTCCGCCCTGATATTCGCCCTTGGCAGTGACACAATCAAAAGTTGTCGCAGTTCCGAAATCCACCACGATGCACGGGCCACCGTACTTTTCAAAGGCCGCAACCGAATTCACAATCCGGTCGGCGCCGACTTCTGCGGGATTGTCATACAGCACCGGCATGCCGGTCTTCACTCCCGGCTCGATGAACAAAGGCTTGCGTCCAAAATAACGCTCGCAAACCCGCCGCAGAGTGGAATCGAGCGGCGGAACCACCGACGATATGACGATCCCACCGATATCTTTCGGCTCCAGACCTTCCATCGAAAAAAGATTGCGAAAGAGCACTCCGTATTCATCAATGGTCTGCGCCGCGCGGGTAGTGACCCGCCAGTTCGCGGCGAGCGCCTCATAATTTGGGCGCGAGTTTGACTCGGCGGGGGTGAATACCCCGAGCACCGTGTTTGTATTACCGACATCAAGAACCAGAAGCATAAATCCAATTCCTCGTGCTCGCTCTGTGTCCTCTCTAGTTAAGGTTCAGTCAGGTAATGCCCAGGAGCGTTCACTTCAACCTTACAGTACCGCTATATAGGACGCGCAATGCTTCGTTGGTTCGCACCTGCAGAAACCCGCGCGCGTCAAGCCCTTCCGTAATTCCTTCAAATCCGCCATTTTCCTCGACCCGCACCGGCTTGCCGCGAATCATGGATGATTGCTCTTCAAATCTTCGCAAAATATCGTTGTGAGCCCCTGGATCCGAAATCAAGTTTTGGTATTCGCGATCTAGCGATTTTAGCAAAGCGGCGCACAGGTCAACTCGGGACCATTTGTCTACTGTCACCATGCGGAGCGATGTTGCAGTCTCCTGTAAGCCGTCAGGAAACGCTGATTGGTTCACGTTGATGCCGATCCCAATCACGATGTGCCGCACCCGTGTCGCTTCAGCATTCATCTCAGTCAAAATTCCGCAGAATTTTTTCCCGGCGATCAATAAATCATTGGGCCACTTCAGGTCCGGCGCCTCCCGTGGATCAATTTCCTGAACCGCAGCCTGCACCGCCAGTCCCGCAGCCAGCGACAGAACAAGAACTTCAGAAGGCGGCAGCGTCGGTCGTACAATTACCGAGCAATAAATTCCTGCCGACTCCGCCGAGTGCCATTGATTGCTACCGCGTCCACGCCCGGCGGTTTGTTGCTCGGCAAGAAAAACGCTGCCATGAGGCGCGCCTTCACTCGCAGCTTCCATGGCGATCGTGTTCGTCGAGCCCGCCCGATAATAATGATGAATGTGCTCGCTGAAAATTGTGCCTCGCACGAGTGGCTGCAGCAGTTCCGGCAAAAGAAGGTCGGGAACCGCAGTCAGCTGATATCCGCTCGAAGGATGACCGGCGATTTCTACCCCAAAAGTCCGCAACTGCTGCACCAGCCGCCACACCTCAGAACGAGTTGTGCCGATCTCCTGGCCGAGTTTGGTCCCGCTAATTACCGTGGTCGAAAATTTCATCAGCACGCGGATGATCTGTCCCAGACGGACATCAGCCTGGTGTTCGGCCGACTGCGCGGCCGATGCTCCGCGGGAGCTTCCAATTGAGGTCGCTTTTGTGATGCTGGAATTATGCGGTAGAGAAGCAGCTACCGCAAATGGACCGAACTCAGGCGGTGGCCATGCGAAGGCTCATGTCTACGGCAGGAGCGGAATGAGTGAGCGCGCCTACCGATATAAAGTTCACGCCGGTCTCAGCATAAGCACGCACATTTTCCAGATTGATTCCACCGGAACTTTCGAGCGGAATGCGTTTCTCCGACTTCGAACAACGCTCCACCGCCAAGCGAGTTTCCGCAACCGGCATATTGTCCAGCAGGATGGCCTCCGCGCCGTTCGTCAATGCCTCCTCCAATTCGGCGAGATTACGCACTTCAACTTCGATTATTTGCGTGCCGCGCCGGTTGCGGTGCGCACGTTCGAGGGCTGGCTTGATTCCGCCCGCGAGCGCAATGTGATTGTTCTTTATCAACACACCGTCCGACAGATCGAGCCGGTGATTCTGGCCACCGCCGCACCGCACGGCGTATTTATCGAGCGGGCGCAAGCCGGGCGCGGTTTTTCGGGTATCGAGAATTTTGGCTCTGGTGCCGGAGACGGCCTCCACAAATTGGCGCGTCAGAGTGGCAATGCCGCTCAATCGCTGCAAAAGATTGAGAATCACCCGCTCACAGGAAAGCAGCACCCGCGCATTGTGACGAATCACCGCGACGGTCTGGCCTTTGTGCAATCTCACGCCGTCAAAAACTTCAGGATGGCTGGTGACCTCGTAATGCGACACCACTGCGCCATCGAGCATGGCATACACATCCAAAATACGAGCCACCGCGCCCAGGCCGGAGAGAACGCAATCCTCTTTGGCAAGAATTGTTCCTGCCGCACGCTGGTTGGGATCGATGCACGCGTAACTGGTCGAGTCGCGCGTGGCTCGATCTTCGAGCAGCGCGTTTTCAAGGATCGCGGTAATGCGCCGGCTATTGAAGTCCATAATTGTTCTTGTGGTGACAGCCGCCCCCGGCTGCTCATGCGGGTCAAAGACCTGCTTATCTTAGCTGCACCCCAATTCGTTCAGCTTACTTTGGTTTTTTTGATGCAGCACCGCCAGCTCCTGCTGCTGTTTTTTCAGGTTCTCCACCACTTGCGCCGGCGCCTTCGCCAAAAATTGTTCATTGCCCAATTGCCGCTGCCCGGCCGCAATCCCCTTCTCTATCTTTTCCATTTCCTTCTTCAGTCGTTCGCACTCTGCACCGAGGTCAACCTTTTGTTCGTAAACTAGCCTGACATCGAAACGAGCGGTGGCGCGCACCCCCGATTTATTTGCCAGGGTCTCATTTACGAATTGAAGCTGCTCAACGTTCGCCAGCCGCTCCAATGAGCCGGTGTTTTCCTCGATCAAAGTTCGTACCGCCGGATCCTCCACGAATATTTCGACCGGCACACGCTGCTTGGTCTCAACTTTCAACTCGGCCCGCAAGTTTCGCACACTGGCAATTAAATCCTGCAGGATCGCCATTTCGGTTTCAGCATTGCGGTCGATCTGCCTTTCGTCGGCCTGCGGATACGCGGCCAGCGCGAGCGACTTCAGCCGCGGCTTGCCATCGTACATTGCATGCCAGATCTCTTCCGTGATAAACGGCATCACCGGATGCAGCAGTTGCAAGGATGCTTCGAACAATGCAACCAGATTAGCGCATGTGGCGCGCGCACCATCAGATTCCGGCAACAGCCGGGGCTTGATCAGTTCAAGATACCAATCGCAAAGCTCGCCCCAAAAAAAGTCGTAAATGGCATTGGCAGCTTCATCAAACCGATAAGCTGCCAGCGATTCATTAACACTTTTCGTCACGCTGTTGAAGCGCGAAAGGATCCAGCGGTCTTCGAGGGCCGCGGCTTGAAAGCCGGCAATACCTTGAGCAGCAGTGCCCATGTGGGAACGGGCGCCCTCGCCCGTTCGTTCGGGCCGAAGGGCCGAAGAGCTTTGTCCGACAAGCTTGCCCTGAGCGGAGCCGAGGGGGATGTCCGAACCATTCAACCCGACTCGCTCCAGATTCATAAACATGAAGCGCGCCGCATTCCAGATTTTATTGGCGAAAGCGCGATATCCATCCGTACGCTTCTCGTTGAACGCTATATCAGTTCCCGGAGAAGACATCGCGGCCAAAGTGAACCGCGTCGCATCGGTTCCGTATTTCTCGATCACTTGAATGGGATCGAGAACGTTGCCTTTGGTCTTCGACATTTTTTGCCGGTCGGCGTCACGCACCAATGCATGAATGTAAACCTCGCGGAAGGGAACGGAATTGCGAAGGTCCTTTTCGCTAAGTTTCGACGAGCTTCGCTCCTCCGGACGGGGGTCTCGCCCGTCGGACTCGGTCTTCGACGAACTCGGCTTTTCTGCCGGCGCCATGAACCAGCAGCCCAGCATAATCATGCGCGCGACCCAGAAAAATAAAATATCGAACCCGGTAATCAACAGCGAAGTCGGATAGAACACTTCCAAGTCCCGAGTCGCTTCCGGCCAACCCAACGCAGTAAACGGTAATAGTCCGGACGAGAACCAGGTGTCCAAAACATCCGGATCCTGTTTCACCTTCGAACTCCCGCATTTCGGGCAGGAACTCGGTGTCTCACGCGCAACCATGATCTCTCCACAATCGCAATACCAGGCCGGAATCTGATGCCCCCACCACAATTGCCGGGATATGCACCAGTCATGAATGTTGCGCATCCAGTTCAGATAAATCTGCCGATAGTTTGCCGGCGTGAAGCGAATGGCATCTTTTTCTACTGCTTCAATCGCGCGCTCGGCCAGCGGCTGAATTTTTATGAACCATTGGGTTGAGAGCCGGGGCTCAACCACCGATCCGCAGCGGTCGCACTTTCCGAGGGCCAGCGTGTAATCTTTTTCGCCGGTCAAAAATCCCTGCTGGCGCAAGTCTTCCAGCACCTTCTTCCGCGCTTCCTCGCGCTTAAGCCCGGCGTAAGGTCCGGCGTTCTGGTTCATGCGCGCGTGCTCGTCCATGACTTCGATTTGCGGCAGGCCGTGGCGCAGTCCGGCTGCAAAGTCATTCGCGTCGTGCGCTGGGGTGACCTTCACTGCACCAGTCCCGAACTCGGGTTGCGCCAGTTCGTCGGTGATGATCGGAATCTCACGATTCATCAGCGGAAGCAGAACTTTTTTCCCGTGCAAATGCTTGTAACGCTCGTCGCGCTCATTCACCGCAATCGCAGCGTCGCCCAACATCGTTTCCGGGCGCGTCGTGGCTACAGTGATGAACTCATTCGTTCCAACCACCGGGTAACGAATCTCCCACAACTTTCCCGGAACTTCCTCGTGCTTGACCTCGAGATCAGAAATTGCGGTGGCGCAACGCGGGCACCAATTGACGATGTACTTGCCCCGATAGATCAGCCCCTGCTCATACAAACGAACGAACACCTCGCGCACCGCGCGCGAAAGATTTTCGTCCATAGTGAAATACTCGCGGTCCCAATCGACAGATGCGCCCAAACGCCGCATCTGGTCTTGAATTGCGCCGCCGTAAAGCTTTTTCCACTGCCACACCCGCTCTATAAATTTTTCGCGCCCCAGATCTGTGCGCCGTTTGTGTTCGCTGGCTAATTGCCTCTCGACCATCATCTGAGTGGCGATCCCGGCGTGGTCGGTCCCCGGCAACCAAAGCGTGATGAACCCGCGCATGCGGTGCCAGCGCACAATGATGTCCATCTGCGTCTGGTTGAGCATGTGGCCCATGTGCAGGCGGCCGGTCACATTCGGCGGCGGCAGAAGCAAGGTAAATACCGGACGATCGTCATCTACTGCCGGCGTGGGAACCGAGAAAAGCTTGCCCTTGACCCAGGCATCCGCCCAGCGCGCCTCGATTGCGCCCGGTTCGTAAGATTTGGACAGCTCGGTTTTGACTTGGTTATCGGGCATGAAAAACATTCAGCACTCAGCGGTCAATGCCGGGCAAGAGATCAGAGCGGCTGATGGTCAGGCCTGCTCCGTTCAAACGCCGAGTGCCGAATGCTGAGTGCTGTCCTTGATCTTACCGTTTCGAGAAAAAACGGGTCAAACCGAGGGAGAAATATCTCCTACCGAGGGGAAAATGCCGCCCATCAATTGCAGCGGCAAGTAGCTTGAGCGAGCTTGGCTTCCAGAAATGCGATCTCACGTCGAAGCTGAGCGATTCTTACCTACTCACGTTATTGGGCTTAGCAGTGAGCGAACCACAGCTGCAAACACCATTCCTTGGGGTCACCTGAGCAGTTACCCGCAATTTGTTGCGTTTTTCAGATTGAGACAAATCACCTGTACCAGACCCCCTAATTTCCTATTGACAGTAAAGCGGTTAGGCGTAAGATGTGGACAAAAGTGGTAGAAAGTGGCTAAGACAGTGGCAATGGTGGGTTGTGGTGAAGCAAAGCGGAGAGACGGTGGATTTCAAGACTGAAACCTCCAAAACGAACTTAAATGAGATCGAAAAAGCCCAACTCGTCACCGTTTTTGCCTCCGTTATCGGCGCCGCTCAGCGGCGATCGGGCGGGCCTGGAGGGCCGCCCCCACACAAGCTAACCCATGTTTCGCGGCAATCACCCAACTCGCGTGGACGAAAAAGGACGGCTCAAGGTCCCCGCGGAGTTCAAGCGCGTGCTCGACGAGAAGTACGGGCAGCAATTTTACATCACGAGCTTCGACGGGAAGGTTGCTCAAGTGTATCCCTTCGAGGAATGGGAACGGATCGAGCAGAAGTTGGCGGGGCTCTCCACTTTCAATCCGACGAAGAAAAAGTTTCTCGATCGCACGAACTACTGGGGACAACAAGTCGAGATGGACGGCCAGGGGCGGTTGCTGATGCCGCAACTGCTGCGCGAGTCGGCGCAGATCAAGGGCGAAGTGGCAGTGACCGGAAACTTGACCTATCTGGTGGTTCGCAACCTGGAGCAGTATCGCAGGGAGATCGAGGAAGACAAGTTCACGCCTGAGGATGAGAAGACGCTCGACGAATTGGGCATCTAGTGGGCGAGGGTTCAACAGACACCCCTCAGGGGGTTGGGCATGGCAGGAAAGAAGAGTTTGGCCATGTTCCGGTTCTTTTAAAAGAAGCGATCGACTTTTTAGCCGTCCGGCGTGGCGGGATTTATATCGACGCAACGGTGGGCTTGGGCGGGCACAGCTTAGAAATCGCAAAACGCCTAGGCGCAGCGGGTCGTTTGATTGGCTTCGATAAAGATCCAGCAGCACTGCAGACAGCGCGAGAAAGGTTGGAGGCCGCGCGTCCTGCGTCGCACGTCGCACGCGAAGCAGCAGAGGACTGGCCAGAGATTGAATTGATCCACGGATCTTTCGCGGGCCTGGCGCACGACCCACGACGCACGACGCACGACGGGTTTGATGGAATTCTAGCCGACCTCGGGGTCAGCAGCCTGCAATTTTCCGATGCTGCGCGCGGCTTTAGTTTTCAGGCGGAAGGGCCATTGGACATGCGGATGAATCCGATGTCCGAGCCTACCGCCGAACAAGTGGTAAACCAGTTCGACGAGCGCGAGCTTGCCGATCTGATTTACGAATTCGGTGAGGAAAGGAGGTCGCGGAGAATCGCCAGAGCCATTGTCCGGTCGCGGCCGATATTGACGACTGCCCAACTAGCAGCCGTGATTTCGACCGCGGCCCGGCCAATGAATCAGGCTGAACGCAGAATTCATCCCGCGACGCAAACCTTTCAGGCGCTCCGAATATTCGTAAACCGTGAACTGGACGATCTGCGGAAGCTGATGCAAGCAGGACCGCAGTTGCTGAAACCGGGTGGAAGGCTGGTGGTGATCAGCTTTCACTCGCTGGAAGACCGCATCGTGAAGGACGCGATGCGGGAAGGCGCGAAGCTAGGGCAGTACAGGTTACTGACAAAAAAGCCAGTGACCGCAAGCGAAGACGAGATTGATCGTAACCCGCGGTCCCGCAGCGCGAAATTGCGGACAGCGGAAAAGTTGTAGAGGTTCACTCTGTGGATTTGCTCTGTGCACCTCTGTGTTTCTGTGGTTAATGCTTTCAAAAACTCACCACAGAGGACACAGAGTTACACAGAGGAAAGACACAGAGTCATAAATAAAAGAGTGCCGCAAGGCACCAAATGTTCTGTAGGTAGGAATTCAGCAAACGGAGAACTTCGATGTATACAGGAAACCTGATTAACGAACTGATGGCCACAGTCGAACGCGCGGAAACCAGCATCCGCACCCAGCCGGAGCCGGAATTCCAACTTGCGTACAGGTACGTCATTTCTCTGAATGAACTGGCGAATCTCGACGCTACTTCACAGCTTGCCGGGGTGGCTTAATCATGGCGGCCGCGGCGGTTCAAGTTCGGTTTACACCTCGGCGTCGTTCCTGGGCAGGGACGCCGGAAATTTATTTCGCCAAGGCGATCGATAATTCCCGTTTGGTGAAAGTCGAAGATCCGCAACGTGCGCGCGAAATGCGGCAGTTCGGTTTCGCTTTGGCCTGCCTGTTCTTGTTCGTGATGGCATACGCCTTCCAGCATTTTAAAGCCATCGAATACGGATACAAGATTGAAGCGCTCAAGTCACAACGCGGCAGCCTGGTTGAGATGAACCGCGCGCTGCGCCTGGAAGAGGCTTCGCTGCGTGATCCGGAACGGATCGACCGCATGGCCCGCGAGCTGGGACTGCAATCGCCGCAAGCTGGACAGGTCATCCGCTTGGACACCGCGATGCCTGAAGCGTCAACATCAGTGGTCGCTAGCTTAACGCCGATTTCGGTTATATCAGTGCGCTAGAGTTTTGAAAGGGCGCGGCTACAGCCGCGCCGTAGCAGTGAAACAAAACTTTACAATGCGGCTGCGAGCCGCATCTTTCAAAGAAGGGCGGCTAACCGGCCGCCATTTTCGTCTTGAGGGATTCAGTGTCCGCCAGCACAGCGCGTAATAGTACGAACCTTCGCTTGTACATTCTGGCAAGCGTTTTCGTTCTCTGGTGCGCGACGATTTCTGTCCGCTTGGTGTACCTGCAAATCTTCCGCTACGGTAGCTTCGAACATCGCGCACAACATCAGCAGCAACGCACCGAGGAAGTGTCCGCACGCCGCGGAATTATCTACGATCGTCAGGGTCGCGAGCTGGCCATGTCCATCAACGTGGATTCGGTGTTCGCTGTTCCGGCGGAAATGCCGAAACCTGCCAGTACCATTTCTTTGATTGCGCGCATCACCAAGCAGGACTCACGCGAGTTGCTGGCAAAATGTGAAGCCGCAAAGACCTTTTGCTGGCTGGCGCGAAAGCCTGATCCTGATATTTCGGCGCGCATTCGATCATTGAATCTGCGCGGCGTCTACTTCCAGAAAGAGTCAAAACGTTATTATCCGAAAAATGAGCTCGCCGCCCAGGTGCTCGGCTATGTAGGGATGGATGATGCCGGCTTGAGCGGAATTGAACGCGAGTACGAAAGCCAGCTGCACGGGCGTCCCGGACAGATGCTGATCTCGGTTGACGCGCGCAAGCAATGGTTTGGCAGCGTTGAAAAGCAGCCTGAGCCGGGCGAGAACATTGTTCTCACCATCGACGAAAAAATTCAGTACATTGCCGAGCGGGAGCTCGAAACTGCAATGGCGCAGACAAAGGCCATCGCCGGGACCGTGGTTGTCGAAAATACGCGTACTGGCGAAATTCTCGCGCTGGCTAATCGGCCCACATTTAACCCGAATTTATCCAGGGAAATCAGGCCCGAGCGGCTGAAGAACCACGCGGTGAGCGATGTCTACGAGCCGGGCTCGACCTTCAAGCTGGTGACCATAGCGGGCGCGCTGCAGGAGAAAGTTACTCGCCCGGACGAACTGTTCGACTGCCAGATGGGGTCGATCCTCTTCAATGGTATGAGAATTCACGACAGCCGTCCGCACGGGTTGCTCAGTGTGTCAGATGTGCTGGCCGAGTCGAGCGACGTTGGTTCTATCAAAATTGGGATGAGGCTCGGCGAGGATCGTTTCTACAAATACATTCGCGCCTTCGGATTCGGGCAGCAGACGGGAATCGAGCTTCCTGGCGAAACCCGCGGATTAACCAAGCCCGTCAGCCGATGGTCGAAAGTTTCTATTGCCGCGATTTCCATGGGCCAGGAGATTGGCATTACCCCGCTACAACTGGTGGGACTGATCTCAACCATGGCGAACGATGGCATTTATGTCGCACCCCGCATCGTGGCCGCGACCACTGAGCCGCAGAACGCGCCACAGCAGATCGCTTTTCATCCGGCGAATGAGCATCGCGTAATTTCATCGTTTACCGCGGCCGAGATGCGGCAGATGATGCAGGGCGTGGTGCTGCATGGGACGGGAACAAAAGCGAGGCTGATCGGTTACAGTTCGGCAGGAAAAACCGGTACAGCACAGAAAGTAGATCCCGCTACGCACGCGTATTCGCACACAAAGTACGTTGCAACCTTTGCAGGATTCGCGCCGGTAAACAATCCAGTCATAACCGTTGCGGTCGTACTTGACTCGGCAGTCGGATTGCATCAAGGCGGTCAGGTTTCCGCGCCGGTGTTCACGCGGATCACGCAGCAGGTGCTCGAATATCTGCACACGCCGCATGATCTCGAGATTGCCCCCAGCCGTCAAGTGTTGCTTGCCCAGGCAAACGCAAACGAAAAGGACTTGGACGAAGGATCACCAGATCATCCTGGCGAGTCGCTTGATGTAGCAGACGCAGCGCCAGCCGATCCCAGTGCCGCCTTCGATCGCAGGTCTCGCGCTGCAAACGAAGCTTCGGACCGAATCAACCCAGCCAACATCAGCCATAAGATCGTTCCAGCCACGCTGCGGGAAGATCAGCCAATGTCCAACCAGAATGCTCGTGTGATAACCACGCAATCGACGATGGTTACGACGCCGTCTCCACCAGCAAATGGAACGGTGGTACTGGAAGTCGAGCAGGGCGGAATTGCGGTGCCGTCGTTCCTGGGGAAGTCAGTTCGCTCCGCAATCGAAATCGCAGAGGCAAATGGGCTCGATCTGGAAATAGTCGGCAGCGGCATAGCCCTAGACCAGTCGCCCGCCGCTGGCGCACATGTGCCGTTGGGGGCCAACATCACCGTACGTTTCGGACGTTGATTTCCGCGCCCGAAAGCGAAGTCTGCTCTTTCTTCGAGGTTTCTTTGATTTCCGCACGCCGATAGATCACTTTTCCGTGCAGCATGTGCAAGCCACGCCCCGTACTAGCGCCCATGCCGGCGCCTCCCATCCCGAGAAGTAACGCAGCGGGTCCCATGGCGTGAGCGACGAGAACCGCGCCCAAAAGCGCCCCGGCAGCTCCGCCACCGATAGCGCCGGCGAACATGTTCGCGCCCTCGCGTTTCTCCACTCGGATCTCCTGAATCCGATCCCGCCGTACGTGGATGTCATTATTCTCAGCGCCCCATCGGTGATGAAGTTGCTCGCACACCAGTTCGTCGGTATTCGCCTGCTGAAAAATGCAGGGAAAAGTGAATGCGGTCACTACAGTTATCTGCCAGCCGCGAGGAATATCATCTTGGACAGTCTGCCAATCGCCGACTGGATCTTTGGCAAATAAACAGGCTGTCATAATGAATATCGAGAGAAGAAGCATGATTGGTTTTCGCATGCCCCTACCCTAGTGGCATCGCCGTGAAAAGAGCGGCGACTTGTGGCAGTTTCGCAACTGCAACATCTACGGAGCGAAGGGCTGGCGGAGGAATTCCTCGTAATGTCTCAAATCTTGCAGGCAGGAATCAGATAGCAGGGGAAAAACTAACACTCGTGGCATGTCTCTTAGTTCGCGCGCAGTAAGGGAATCGCACACAACCGCAGCAACTTGTTTCAATCCGCGTTGCCAGTTGCCCTTGGAGGCATCGCGGAGGACCAGGCATTCTGGAGGAAAGCTCGCAGCAACCAGCATGGTGCGAGCCGTCTTCAGGAATGTGGGCCAACTTGAGGCCACACCTACCAGGGCCGTCGAAGGTGCAGGCAAGTGCGGCGCTAACGACGCTCCAGGTGAGCGCATATGGAGGACTAACAGCTCAGCATTATCGGAGAGCGAGTTGCGGACCTTCTTTTCATTCATGGACAGCGCCATAGGAACCGCTCCGAGCAGCTTTGCAGACAAATCGCCATCAGTTCCGCAGCTTTTTACTGGCAATGTGACAGCTGGCTGAATTTCGGAAATGAGAATCTGGGCCAGAGCGGCATCGGGCTCGATCAGAAGAAAATGGTCCGGCGGTTGCATTTCAAGCCAGTGACGCAGGCGTGAACGTATGGTCGAGAGGGTCGCGCCAGTTTCCCGCGCGGATTGGAAAAAATTGGTGATCAGTTGATCCAAGGCGACCGCCGCGGGCGGATTATCGGGCCTCTGGTTTCGAACAAATATCCCACTACCTTTAAGAAATTCAACCCATTGATTGCGTTCCAGCTCCCGGTATCCCGCGCTGACAGTGTTCGCGTGAATGTGGAAGCGGCGAGCCAACTCGCGGGTGCTAGGCAGGCGTTGACCAGGGTTCAATTCTCCGCTCAGGATGCTCAGAACGACTTGGGTTACGAGTTGGTCTCGTATGCTGACTTCACTGCCGCGCGAGAGCCAGAGCCGCATAGCACACATAGTAAGCCACTTGGCCGTTGGCTGAATGCTTGTTGAATATGGTTCCCTTTTTATCAGTGTTTACTACCTTGCAATACAATCACAATCAATGTATTTCCACGATCTCCTGAACGGCGTGGAGATTCTCGCCAGCAGCGGGAACCCGCAGGTAACCGGTGTTGAGTACGACTCGCGCTGCGTAAAACCGGGTGATGTCTTTGTCGCGATGAAAGGCGAATCGGTCGATGGCAATCGTTTCATCGACCAAGCGATTGCAGCCGGCGCGGCGGCGGTAATCACGGATTCAGACCGCACTCCAGCAAACTTCGCCTGGGCGAAAGTGGCGCGTGGACGGCGGGCGTTGGCAGTTGTGAGCTCAAACTTTTACCAACATCCTGCCGAAAAAATTGCCATCACAGGAATGACCGGGACCAATGGCAAGAGCACTACAGCTTTTCTCCTGGAGTCAATTCTCCAAGCTGCCGGCCGAAAAATTGCTTTAGTAGGGACGATTGAATATCACGTAGCCGGCAAAGTTCTCCCCGCGCCGCACACCACCCCAGAATCTCTCGAATTGCAGCGGCTGTTTCATCAGGCGGTTGCGGCAGGAGAAACAGAAGCGGTGATGGAAGTTTCCTCTCACGCGCTAGCGCAGGAGCGTACTCTAGGCATTC
Source organism: Terriglobales bacterium (assembly GCA_050746025.1). GTDB lineage: Bacteria > Acidobacteriota > Terriglobia > Terriglobales > Acidobacteriaceae > Gp1-AA145. The sequence continues at coordinate 15,351 of JBOGLH010000044.1, forward strand.
CCTTTGACGTTGCAGTTTTTACCAACTTGACCCGCGATCACCTCGATTATCACGGGACGATGGACGAATACTTTGCCGCCAAGCGGATTTTGTTTGCCGGTTGCGGCACGAACCCGCCGCGAGTTGCAGTGCTCAACGTGGATGACGATTATGGATTGCGGCTCAAGAAATTTTCTCAAGGTGAAGGTTCGAGCGTAATCACCTACGCGATTTCAGGAGCTGATTTCCACACCTCCAAGCTGGAAGTAACCGCGCGTGGAACCCGCTTCCAACTGGTTACTCCGGATGACGCCATTCCGCTGGTGTCGCCGCTTATCGGGCGCGTCAATGTTTACAACATTCTGGCTGCGACTGCTGCCGCTTATGCCCGAGGCTGCGCTGCCGAAGCAATCGCTGAGGGAATCGCCAGACTGGCGCGGGTTCCAGGACGATTTGAGCGAGTTGATTGCGCCCAACCATTCACCGTGGTCGTCGATTACGCGCACACGGACGATGCGTTACGAAATCTGACCTCGCTCGCCCGGGAATTCGTGAAGCACGATGGTGGGCGAGTGATCACGGTTTTTGGATGCGGGGGAAACCGGGACCGCAGCAAGCGTCCCTTGATGGGCGAAGTTGCTGGACGGGGTAGCGATTTCGTGGTGTTGACTTCTGACAATCCTCGCAATGAGAGCCCGCTCGCAATAATCAATGACGCAGTAGTTGGCGTGCAGCGGTCCGGAGTGAAGTACACCATTGAAGCCGATCGGCGAGCGGCGATTCGAACCGCTCTGGCGGAGGCCCGGCCGAAGGACATCGTTTTGCTTGCTGGTAAGGGACATGAAAGGGTTCAGGTTGTCGGCGCCAAAAGTATTCCGTTCGACGACCGTCAGGTTGCGACAGAGATATTGCGAGAACTTGGTTATGATTGCCGCGGGGTCGTAAAAAGCGCATGAAGCTGCCGTTGGGGCGAATTGCTGAATATTTGAGTGTTCCGGCTGATGAACTCGGCTCGAAGTTAAATCGTGACGCGGTCGCAACCGGCTACTCCATCGATTCGCGGACGATCAAGCCGGGCGAAGTCTTTTTCGCCGTGGTCGGCGAGCGGATGGACGGCCATGACTTTCTGGACCAAGCCTTTGAAAAGGGCGCCATCGCGGCGGTAGTTAGTCACGAAAAGTTTGGGGCTCTAAGTGCGCGTGTAGGGGCGGACGTCCACGTCCGCCCACCCTTGACGTCTGGCCCTACCGCGCCCGCGCTTATCCCCGTTGAAGACACCCTACTCGCCCTGCAGCTTCTTGCCCAAGCCGTGCGCCGCTTGTGGGCACGTCCGCTCATCGCAGTGACCGGATCGGCCGGCAAGACAACCACTAAAGAAGCAATCGCTCACGTGCTAGCCTCGCGATTCCGCATTCACAAGTCAGAGGGCAACTTTAACAATCATTTTGGATTGCCGCTCATGTTGCTGAAGCTTGAGCCGGAGCACGATTGCGCGGTAGTTGAACTGGGCATGTCGCACTTGGGAGAGATCACCGCGCTCGCCCAGATTGCGCAACCCGATACTGGAGTTGTCACCAATGTCGCCCCGGTGCACCTGGAATTTTTCAAAAACATCGCGGAAATTGCTCGCGCTAAATACGAACTCATCGAATCCTTGCCAAAAAGCGGCACCGCCGTACTGAACGCGGACGATGAATTCGTTTCGCAATTTGGAAAAACTTTCAGCGGTAAAGTGGTCACCTACGGCCTGGCGCCGAATGCGAATGTTCGCGCCGAAAGTGTGGAATCCAGAGGCGAGCAAGGCTCGGTGTTTGATGTGCTTGCCGGAAACCGTCGTGAGCGCGCTGAGCTGCGGCTGGTGGGATCGCACAACATACACAATGCTCTGGCGTCTATTGCCGTCGCTCTGGAGCGTGGGATTTCGCTGCCCGAAGCCGTGGCTTCCCTAGCTACTATGACCGCGGCGGATAAGCGGGGACAGGTTGTTCGGATCGGCAACATTACAGTCATTAATGATTGCTACAATTCAAATCCGAAAGCTCTGGCGGCGATGGTCGATGCGCTCGCGGAGATGCCGGCTAAGCGTCGCATTGTGGTTGCCGGTGAAATGCTGGAGCTCGGGCCACAGGGTGAGAAAATGCATCGCGAATCCGGCCAGCATATTGCAAAAAAGGGAATTGATGTCCTGGTAGGGGTTCGAGGTTTGGCCGAGAAGATGGTGGAAGCGGCTAAGCAAGAAGGCATCCGCGCCGAGTTTCTTGCGAACGCCAATGCAGCCGGAGAATGGCTGGCCCGCGAAACCAGGGACGGAGATGTTGTCCTGCTGAAAGCGTCGCGTGGAGTGAAGCTGGAAAAAGCACTGGAACAGCTGTCAGCCATCAGCCGTCAGCCGAATCAAAACCAACCAACGACCGACGACTAACGACCGACGACAAGAATTAACCCGGAGGCGGATTGCTCTACTGGCTGCTGTACCTGAAGTTATTTCATTATTTTCCGCCGTTTCGAATTTTCCGATATTTAACTTTCCGCACCGCTTTCGCCAGCCTCACCGCGCTGTTCACCGGACTGATCATCGGCCCGCTTGTCATTAATCGGCTCCGCGAATTTCAGATCGGCCAGTACATTCGCGAGGAAGGCCCAAAAGGTCATCAGAAGAAGGCTGGCACGCCCACGATGGGCGGCGTCTTGATCGCCATTTCAATTATTGTTCCGACGCTCTTGTGGGCTGACCTCACTAATCCGTTTGTGTGGATCGCTGTCATTTCCACCGCGGCCTTTGCCGCCATCGGATTCGCCGACGACTACACCAAGGTCGTTCAAAAAAGAAATCTGGGGCTAACGGCCAAAGCGAAACTTGGATTGCAGTTTTTGGTCAGCGCCCTAATCGCAGTCGCCCTGATCGCCATGCAGAACCGCGGGATGTACTCGACACGCCTGGTCGTGCCGTTCATCAAGCAATTTCAACCCGATCTGGTATTGCATGGGCTAATCCATAACCCGGATTTGTGGCCGGTGGCCTTCCTGCCATTCATTATTTTTGTTGTGCTAGTGATTACGTTCGCCAGTAACGCGGTGAATCTCACTGACGGCCTGGATGGCCTGGCCATCGGCTGTACCGTGATTGCTGCCGGCGCGCTGACCGTGCTCACCTACGTCAGCGGCCACGCCACATTCTCGACTTACCTTGAGCTGCCTCGAATGCCGCAAGTGGGTGAACTAACGATCTTTTGTGGCGCCATGGTCGGAGCTTCCATCGGTTTTCTCTGGTATAACGCCCATCCTGCCGAGGTTTTTATGGGCGACGTGGGATCGCTTGCGCTCGGCGGCGCCATCGGAACAATTGCAGTCATGATCAAGCAGGAACTGCTGCTGCCCTTCATCGGCGGCGTATTCGTGATCGAGGCGCTCTCGGTGATCCTCCAAGTCACTTCTTACAAGCTGCGCAAGAAACGCATTTTCAAGATGGCGCCAATTCATCATCATTTTGAGTTGATGGGATGGTCAGAGTCTAAAATTATCGTGCGCTTCTGGATCGCTTCGCTGGTGTTTGCGCTGTTCGCGCTAACCACGCTGAAACTGAGATAATCCCCACACGGAGACTGAGGCGCGAAGAAAACAGCCGCGAATCTTCCAGACGTAGACATCCAATATTTTGATTCTTTATAAATATTTCTCCGTGTCTCCGTGCCTCCGTGGTGAATGGTTTTGATGGAACTCAAAGGCAAACGCGTGCTGGTGGTCGGACTCGGGCGCTCGGGCGTGGCTTCGGCATTGTTCCTGCAATCACGAGGAGCCCGGGTCACTGTCTCTGACGCCAAGTCCGAAGACCAACTGCGCGAGGAAATCCCTGCCCTCCTCGACGCCGGGATCGCGGTTGAGACCGGCACTCACGGGGAGCGCACATTTCGCAATCAGGACCTCATCGTCGTAAGCCCGGGGGTTCCGGTTGATGCCGAGCCGCTGGAGCAGGCTCGTGCTTTCGGGCAACCGGTGATCGGTGAGATTGAACTTGCTTCTCAGTTTCTCGCCAGCCCAATCGTTGCCATTACCGGGTCGAACGGCAAGACCACGACCACAACATTAGTCGGCGAAATTATTGCCGCCAGTGGATTCAAAACTTTGGTCGGCGGCAACATTGGCACTGCTGCCATCACACTCGTGGACCGCGCCACCCCTGAAACCGTCATCGTTTTAGAGGTATCGAGTTTTCAGCTTGAGACCATTACCAGTTTCCGGCCGCGAGTTGCGGTCGTGCTGAACGTCACTCCCGATCACCTTGATCGCCATCGGACATTTGCCGCTTACGTCCACGCCAAGGCGCGCATATTCGAAAATCAGCGAGCCGAAGATTTTGCGGTGCTGAATGCAGATGATCCCACCTGTGTTGAGCTTGCTAATCGCGTCCGCGCCAACATCTTCTGGTTCAGCCGCCAACGCGAACTGGAAACTGGCGCATTCGTTCGCGACGGTCAGCTCGTTTTTCGCCGGAACGGATCGGTGCAGACAATTCTTTTGGTCTCCGAGATCCCACTCAAAGGCTCCCACAACCTAGAAAATATTCTCGCTGCAGTCTGTGCCGGGGCATTAATGGGATGTGCTCCTGAAATGATCCGCAGCGCGATTGTTAATTTCAAGGCCGTTGAGCATCGCCTGGAATACGTAGCCACCATCGACGGCGTTGAATATTACAACGACTCAAAGGCCACGAACGTCGACGCCGCGATGAAAGCGCTGCAATCGTTTCCGGCGAATATCCATTTGATCCTGGGAGGAAAAGACAAGGCAAGCGACTACACTCAGCTGAACAACTTGCTTCGTGAGCGAGTGAAGTCGGTCTATACGATCGGCGCCGCCGCGGAAAAAATCCAATCGCATATTAAAGGAACCACACAGATCGTTACTTCGGGTACCCTCGAAGCCGCAGTGAAACAGGCCGCCTCGGCCTCCCAGTCCGGCGATGTAGTTTTGCTCGCGCCCGCCTGCGCCAGCTTCGACCAGTTCCAGAACTATGAGCACCGCGGCCGCACTTTCAAGGAAATTGTTCGTCAATTGGCCGCCGCAAATCACTCCTCTCCTGCCGGCGAACCAGCGAAGTAAACCTTTCGCCCGAATTCTTGCCCAAAGAATTCACCGGCTCACAATGTCTCCGTGGTGAAATGAAATTCGCATGGCAAAACGTGTAAGTGTCGATCGCTGGCTGTTCATCATCACGCTGCTACTGGTTTTTGTGGGTCTGGTGATGGTGTTCAGCGCCTCGGCGGTGATAGCCAAGGAGCGTTACCACTCGGGATATTTCTTTTTGCTGCGGCAGATGGGCTGGGCAGTCGCCGGCTTCGCAGCCATGATCGTCGGCATGCGGGTTGACTACAAAAAGCTCAAACACCCCGCCGCAGTTTTCTCTTTGTTGGGACTCACCACCCTGATGCTGATCTCGGTTTTCTTCCTTGACCGGGCCCATCATACCCACCGCTGGATTCACTTCAGCGGCTTTTCTTTCCAGCCTTCAGAACTCGCCAAGCCTGCGCTGATTTTGTTCCTGGCATTTTTCCTCGAGACCCGCAGCCGATCAATGGACGACTGGCGCAACACGCTGGCGCCGGCAGTTCTGCCCACGTTGGTATTCATTGGGTTGATTGTCTTTCAACCTGATCTGGGCACCGCCATCGCCTGCGCGGCGATCACGATTTGCATTCTGTTTGTTGCCGGACTGGAAATTAAGTATCTGGCGTACTCCTTCGTGGGGTCGCTGTTGCCGCTTTATTTTTTAATTTTCCACGTTGCTTATCGCCGCGACCGTATTCTCGCATTTTTGGATCCTTATTCCGATCCGCAGGGCCGCGGCTTCCACATTATTCAATCGCTCATCGCGGTTTCCACCGGCGGCCTGACTGGCGTGGGTTTTATGGAAGGCAAAGAAAAGCTGTTTTATCTGCCCGAGCCGCACACCGATTTTATTTTTTCCGTGCTCGGCGAAGAGTTGGGATTGCTAGGCTGCATGGCAGTCGTCTCCCTGTTCGCCCTTTTCCTATGGCGGGGCGTGCGAACTGCCCTGCGCACTCAGGATCTATTCGGACGATTTCTGGCCGTCGGTATCACCAGCATGGTGGTAGTGCAGGCCTTCATCAATATCAGCGTGGTGCTCGGCCTGATGCCGACAAAAGGCATACCTCTACCGCTGATTTCATACGGTGGATCGTCGCTATTTATCACCCTGGCCTGTATCGGCGTTCTGCTGAACATCACGAAGCAGGCGGAATGAATGCCGCTCGGATATAGTTTGCTTGCATGAGAGCCATTCTCGCCGGCGGAGGCACTGGCGGCCACGTAATTCCCGCCCTCGCTATCGCCCAGGAATTGCAGCGCCGCTACCAGGCAGAGGTGTTGTTCATCGGGACCGCGCGCGGTCTCGAGAATCGCCTGGTTCCTGCCGCAGGCTTCCCGCTTCAGCTGGTGAAAGTGGGCGCGCTCAACCGGGTAAGCCTGGCCACGCGGATTCGTACTGCCCTCGACCTTCCGCGCGCAATTTTTACTGCCACCGCAATGCTGAATGAGTTTCGGCCGGATGTTGTGATTGGAGTCGGCGGCTACGCGTCCGGTCCGGCGATGCTGGCGGCCATCTTGAAACACACTCCCACCTTGGCGTTTGAGCCAAACCTTGTTCCAGGATTCGCGAACCGTTTGATCGCCCATTTTGTATCAACGGCAGCCGTGCACTTTGAGCAGACGGCCGATCATTTCCGCAATGCAGTCGTGACCGGAGTTCCGGTACGCCCGGCGTTTTTTAAAATTCCCAGGAAGCTCTATTCTCCGGGATCGCCCACCCTCCTGGTATTCGGCGGAAGCCAGGGAGCGCGCGCCATCAATCAGGCGGTGATCCGCTCATTGCCGGAGCTGAAGCGGCGTTTGCCCGGCTTGCATGTTATCCATCAGACCGGCGAGCGTGAATATAATGAGGTACAAGCCGCTTACGCCGGAATCGCGATTTCCTCCGAGGTGCACAAATTTATTGACGACATGCCGGCGTTTTTTTCGCGCGCCGACCTGGTTTTGTGC
>JBOGLH010000045.1:0-7154 GCA_050746025.1 Terriglobales bacterium
GGCCCGCAGTCAGCCCGTGGCCAATGCGCTCGGCGCCTAAATTCAATGCGCCCCAAATGGACTCCGGTCCCGCGCTCTCCCCCGCGTTGGCGGTCAATCGCAGCCCCTGGCCTGCAGCATATTTGTATTGTTCGCGAAACAACTCCGGCGGTGCTTTCTGCTCATCGCCGCCGATCCCGATGCCGACCACATTTCTATCGCGGAATTTTGCCGCCAGTTCAAATACATCCTGCGCAGCGCCCGGACCGAACTGGCGCACTGCATCGAATATCCAGAGCAACGAGATGCCGAAATCTTCCTCGCCATGCTGGCGGCCGCGTTCCAGGCCTTCAAAGATGGCATCAAAATCCAGCTTGCGCCACAGGCAAACGCCGACCGAGACATACACCTCGGCATGGAGCACGTTCTCGGTTTTAAGCTGCTCCATCAAGCGGTAGGTGACTAGTTCGAAGTCGTCGGCACTTTGCAAGTCTTCGGTCAGGGTCTTGAAGGCCATCAGGAAACCAACGAAATCTTTGTACTGATAGAGCGATTCCGCGTCCGCGAGGCTGCTATGCTTGCCGTGCCTGCGCCGGAGTTCGACCAGGGTGTGCGGCGTAACCGACCCCTCGAGATGGAGGTGCAACTCAGCTTTGGGAAGGGAGCGGATCAGAGTGGACGGCATCACTCAAATTGTAGATCAGGGGAATGCAGCAGGAAGAAGCCAGAAGGCCGAATTGATTTGCAGATTGCAGATCGCCGGCGCCGCTGTCCTTCAGCCTCTTGCGAACTCGCTGTGCCTGCGACTATAGAAAACGTAAATCAGCAGCCCGATCACCAGCCACACTACGAAGCGCAACCAGGTGATCACGGTCAAGCCCATCATCAAGCCGCCGCAGAGAACGACAGAAATCAGCGGGAACCATGGAACCAGTGGCACGCGGAAAGCGCGAGCTCGATCAGGTTGTTTGCGCCGCAGGAAGATCACTCCGAGCGAGACCAGAACAAAAGCGAATAGGGTGCCGATATTCGAAAGATCAGCGGCGTCGCCGATATCCACCAGCCCGGCTGGAATTCCCACCGCAAAGCAAGCGATCCATGTGGACCAGTGTGGCGTCTTAAACTTCGGATGCACTGCGGAAAAGAGTTTGGGCAGAAGTCCGTCGCGTGACATGGCATACCAGATTCGCGCCTGCCCGTACTGAAACACGAGAATCGAAGAGATCATTCCCATCAGCGCGCCCAGCACAATGACCGAACGAAATATCGGGTGCGCACCCAAAACTTTCAATGCGTAAGCAACCGGAGCTTCCGCGGCTTCCCCGGAGACGAACGTCGTGTACTTCAGCATTCCGAGCAACACAATCGCCACGCCCACATACAAAACCGTACACACTATCAGCGACGCAATAATGCCGAATGGCAGGTCGCGTTGCGGCTTCTCGCACTCCTCCGCCGCAGTGGAAACCGAATCGAAACCTATGTAGGTGAAGAACACGATTGCGCCACCGGTCAGGACGCCGGCAAATCCCGAAGGCGCAAACGGCACCCAGTTGGACTTATGAACCAACATTCCGCCTACGACCAGAAAAGTAAGAATGGCGCCGATTTTAATCAGCACCATTACGTTGTTGGCTTCCGCAGACTCTCGCACTCCGCGCACCAGAAGTAGAGTAAGAACAAAAACAATCAAAAATCCGGGGAGATTGAAATAAGCGCCTGTCCAGCCACCCGAGGCCCAGACCGGACTCGACCATTTATCGGAAAGGTGAATCCCGAAAACTGCCAGTTGCGCTTTCGAATAGCCGCTGAAACCCACGGCGACCGCCACGTTGCTGACCACGTATTCCAGAATCAGATCCCAGCCAATGATCCACGCAAAAATTTCGCCTAGTGTGGCATACGAATAGGTGTAGGCGCTGCCCGCAATGGGAATCATCGAAGCCAGTTCGGCGTAGCACAGTCCGGCAAAGCTGCACGCAACCGCAACCAGAAGGAATGAAATCGCAATCGATGGCCCTGCCGGAGGACGACCGTGCATCAGCGCTCCTGCCGTACTACCGGTGCGCAGAAAGTTGATCAGCAGATCGAGAACCTGGGCGTGAAGAATGGAGGGCGCTTCGAAATGCTCGCCTGCTGCCGCGGTTCCGGTGAGAACGAAAATTCCAGAGCCAATGATCGCTCCAATCCCGAGCGCGGTCAGCGACCACGGGCCCAGCGTTTTGCGGAGGCGATGCTCGGGCCGGTCGGCCTCAGTGATGAGTTTATCGATGGATTTACAGCACAGCAGCTGGCTGCCATTGGATCGCGTGGCAGGGTCGGTGCTGGATGACAATGGTCCCAAAAGTCCTCGTTTGTGTGGGTCTTACCGCTTCGCCTGTCCTCGAGCCAACTTCTTGACTTTCGGCTTCTTCGATCCGCGAGCGTAATCGCGGGGCTTCAATGGATTCTCGGTTTTACGCTTTTTGCGGGCGGCGCGCTTTGATTTCTTGCGTTCGTCTTTACTGAGTGCAGTTGTATTGGCCATGAAATCCTTATTTTTAATTGGGCAATTTTGTAATTAAGTAATTTAGTAATTTGGTAATTGAAAATCCTGAGGCCGCTTAGCGCGGAAAGTTCGTTTTCAAATTACAAAATTACCTCAATTACAAAATTACCAAATCGCTCTCATCCTTTTTCCAGTTGTGCGTACTTTTCCACCAGCTTCTTCATTCCGAAGCGAGGAAATTGTACCGTAATCTTGGCCTCTTCGCCTTCTCCCTCGCGATGGTAGACGGTTCCTTCTCCATATTTAGGGTGCCGCACTTTCTGCCCCGGACGGAAGCCGCGGCGTCCTTTGGGTTCTTCGACGGGCACTTTCGCGACACTGAACTTTTTGCCGCGCGAAGCGAAGAACTCCGCGATATTGTCGATGGAGTTGTATTTCGGAGCGGCAGGCTTGCGCACTGCTTCGGCCCTCTCGTTCCATGCGGCGGACTGGTCTTCGTCTTCGTAGGCATAGTGGGGTTCAGATTTGTGTGGGGCGGACCTGCCCTGAGCGGAGTCGAATGGGGCCCCCGTCCGCCGGTCTCGATTCGAACTCCATGATCCGGCGCCCACCGCAGATGTTGATCCCCTGGCGGGCGAGGGCGCCCGCCCCACACGGCCTCCGACACGACCTAACTCTTCCAGCAACTCCGCCGGAATCTCATCCAGGAAGCGCGAAGGCACGCTGGCCTCCGGCATATCGGTGCCATAACGGCGCCGATAAACTGCGCGCGTGATGACCAACTGATCCATGGCGCGGGTCATGCCCACGTAGCACAGGCGGCGCTCTTCTTCGATGTCATCAGGGTTCAGAAATGTACGCGAGTGCGGAAACAGACCTTCTTCCAGGCCGCACAAAAACACCAGCGGAAATTCCAGGCCCTTGGCTGCGTGCAATGTCATCAGCGTAATTTGCGCGCGTTCGTCGTAGGCGTCGGCGTCACTGACCAGCGCGGCATGATCCAGGAATTGATCGAGAGTTTCGCCGCGGTCTTTTGAATCCATGGCGGCATTCACCAGTTCGCGAATGTTTTCAATTCGCGAGTAAGCTTCGGGAGAATCCTCGGCTTCCAGAATTTTGATGTAGCCGGTGCGGTCGATCAGAAACTTGAGCAGTTCGGCGGTATGCGCTGCTTCGCCGGGAGCACGGAAAGCTTCGATCGCAGGGAAACCGGCCTCGTCGACCGAGGCATCAGCTTCTGCTTGCAAATCCTTCGTATGCGAAGTCCCGGCGTCGATAAATTCGCCGCCGCCGAAGTCGAAGGCGGTAGGATCGAATTCAATGTTCTCTTCAGAAATATCCACCTGCGTCGCGGGGCTTTGCCCCGCCGTACGGGCGGGGGCGCCCGTACCCACACGGTTCACGCTGGGCTCGGCTTCCGAGGTGTCCTGCAATCTTTCCACATAGGTCCCCGCCGCCATCGCCCGCGCATCTTCGATCAGATCTCGAAATGATTTCAGCGCCTGCTGGGCCCGGGCCGGCAGCAGCCCGCGCTGAATGCACTCTTCGATCGCTCCCCAGAGCGAAAGCCCAGTCTCAAGTGCAATGCGCTCGACGACTTCCAGCGTGGTCTTTCCAATTCCGCGGATCGGCGTATTAATTACTCGCAACAGCGAAACCGAATCGTCAGGATTGTGAATGACCTTCAAATACGAAATCAGGTCTTTGATTTCGGCCCGCTCGTAAAACGAGAATCCTCCGACCACGTGATATTTGAGCTGGTAGCGGCGCATGGCCTCTTCGAATAATCGCGATTGCGAATTAGTGCGGTAAAGCACCGCCGCCCGCGCGTCGTCTCCGCGATCGTTGGCTTCGCGCATGTAACGAGCGACGGCATCGGCCGCAAACAACGCTTCGTTCTCGCCGTCCGGGGCTTCGTAGTACCCAATCTTGGTCCCGCCCTGGCGCGAGGTCCAGAGGTTCTTCCCCTTGCGCCGCAGATTATTAGACACCACGGCCGACGCCGCCTGCAGAATATTTTGCGTCGAGCGGTAGTTCTGCTCCAGGCGAACAATCTTGGCCTCGGGAAAATCTTTTTCGAACTCCAGAATGTTGCGGATGTCCGCGCCACGCCACGAATAGATCGACTGATCTTCATCACCCACGGCGCACACGTTGTGCCGGGTGCCGGCCAGCATCCGCATCAACTCATATTGCGGACGATTGGTGTCCTGGTATTCATCGACCAGAATGTATTGAAAACGCCGGTTGTAATATTCGCGAACTTCAGCCGCCGACTTTAGCAGCCGCACCGCTTCGAGCAGAAGATCGTCAAAATCGAGCGCGTTGGCGCGCAGCAACTCTTTACGATATTCGGCGTAAATCTGCGCCACGCGTTCGGTTTTGGGGTCGGCCGAGTTGAGATAGACCTCCTGGGGATCGAGCATGTGGTTCTTGGCCCAGGAGATCTGCCCGAGCACCGCGCGCGGCGTGAGCTGTTTGTCGTCGATCCCCAGCCGCTTCATGATCGATTTGGTGATCTGCTGCTGGTCGGATTCGTCGTAGATAACAAAGCTCTTCGAATGCCCGATCGGCGGCTTGCCGGGAACCGAGGATGGAATCCGCATGGCTTCGATGTCGCGCCGCAGCAGTCGCACACAGAAAGAGTGGAATGTCGAAATGACCGGTTTGGCGATTGACAATCCACCGACGAGCTTGTCCACGCGCTCTCCCATCTCGGCGGCAGCCTTGTTGGTGAACGTCATGGCAAGTATCGATTCCGGCATGACCCCGACGCTCTCGATCAAATGCGCGATGCGATAGGTGATGGCGCGAGTCTTCCCGCTGCCCGCGCCAGCCAGAATGAGCACCGGCCCGTCAGTAGTTTCGACAGCCTCGCGCTGCTGGGGATTCAATTGGGAGAGAAAGGACAATTAAAAGGACTGCTCCGAAGATTCCTTATTCTAAATTTTACAGGACATCCGTAATGTTGATCGGCATTGCAGCCAAAGGTGCCAATCCCAAGGTGATCTCGTGCGCCTCTTAATGAGGGGTAATATCGTTTTACCCTTCGCGTAGGAGCGTTTTATGAAAGGCTTTATTGCTGCTCTCGTCAGCATAGTTTTGCTGGGAGTGTTTTGTTCCGCTCAGGACGCTTCGTCACCCGCCACCGAACCCAACTCTGACCAGAGCGTTGCCGACGCCGCTCGCGCAAACCGACAGCCGAAAATCGACCCTCAAAAAGAAGCCGATATACGCCGCCTCTTGCAAGTGATGGGCACGGAGGACACCATGACACGAGTCATGGCCGACATGGAAACAAATATCAGGCCATTGCTCACGAGTTCTTTTCCTGCGGGCGAATACCGGGAGAGGCTCATTCAGCTGTTCTTTGAAAAGTTTCATTCCAAAGTAGATGTGCAAGAATTGTTAGGCCTCGCTATTCCGGTTTACGACAAGTATTTGTCTGACGCTGATGTCAAAGGCCTCACTGAGTTTTATTCGACTCCGCTGGGGCAGAAAGTGATCAAAGCCCTTCCCAACATCATGACCGAATCGGGAGAGAGGGGCCGCCAGTGGGGCGAGAAAATCGGGCGGCAATCTATGATCGAGGTGCTTCAAGAGCACCCAGATCTGCAGCAAGCCCTGCTAGCACGAAAGAAAGACACGCTTCCAAAATAAGGGCCTAGCAGGCCAGCTGTTCGCGCGTGAGCTTCAATCCATTTAGATTTCCGAGGACGGTGACCGCGATATTGTCCGTCTCAAAAAACTGGTTGGCCAGTTCCTGCAGCTCTTCGGCCGTGACCGCCTCAATCTTGGCGATCAGTTCATCCAGCCCGTAGAAATGATCGAAGTACATTTCCTGGCGCGCCAGGTTCGACATGCGCGCATTGGATGACTCAAGCGACAGCATCAAGCTGCCTTTGAGCTGGTCTTTCGAACGGCGCAGCTCGTCAGGCGTGACCATATCGGTTTTCAGCTTGCGAAACTCCGACACAATTGATTCCACCACTTTGCCCGCGGATGCGCGCGACGTGCCGGCGTAGATTGACATGCAGCCGGTGTCGCGATAGGGATTGAGATCGCTGTAAATCGCGTAGGCCAGCCCTTGCCGCTCGCGGATGTTCTGAAACAGCCGTGAACTCATACCGCCGCCCAGCAGCGTATTCAAAATATAAGAGGTGTGCCGGCGCTCGTGAGTAATGGGATATGACGGTACGCCTACACAAATCTGCACCTGCTCCAGCGACTTCTTATTCCGCAGAATGATCTTGGGCACGATCTTCGGCGGCGAGCTGTGGAAGCCATTGCTCATCGGCTTCATGTTTGCGAAGTACTTGGCCACGCCCTCAACGAAGCTTTCGTGATTCAGGTATCCCGCGGCGGTAATGATCATGTTGCCGGGCGAAAATCGCTGGCTGTAGAAATCGAACACCGGCGTACGGTCGAATTTCTTGACCGTGTCGCGAGTTCCAAGTATCGGACGGCCCAGTGGATGGTCTTTCCAAAAATTCTGGGTAAAGATTTCGTGGACGAGGTAGTCGGGATTGTCTTCGTCTATCTTGATCTCTTCGAGGATCACGCCACGCTCGCGGCTGATGTCCTGAGCATCGAAAACTGGATTTAATACCAGATCACTCAGAACATCGAGGGCGATGGGCACGTGCTCGTTTAGAACCTTGATGCTGAAACTGATGCACTCCTTGGC
>JBOGLH010000046.1:0-22956 GCA_050746025.1 Terriglobales bacterium
GACCTGCGCGCCCAGGTCAGTTCCCCCAACCGTAACCGACTCTGCCTGCGCCGCGATCGCCATGATGATGCGCACGCTGGTTGCAGTTTTTGTTCCCACGGAAACTTCTGTATTCGCATCCTGGAATCCGGTTGCCTGCACAAGGATGCGATAGCGGTTTGGTGTGACGCTGTCGAAATGAAACGACCCTCTCTCATCGGTCTGCGTCTCGCCGGTTCGTGATCCGTCCGGCCCTGTAAGCGACACCTGAGCATTTGGAATTACCGCCCCGGAAGGATCCAGAACTGTTCCCAAGATTGCGCGTGAGACAGTGTTGGCCGGAGTAGGGGTTTGTTGCGCCGCAGTTGCTGACACTTGGAGACTAAGGGCAAGAAGTGGGATAAAAAATCGTGAATTCATTGAGACGCTTCCAGAAACGGATTATCCTAGCGTCCGCACATGAAAGCCTCATGAAAAATTCCCAGAATAAATTTGGTGTTTCGTAATGGTTTATCGCTAGCGGATCACACCTCAGGAGGACTTTTAACGAACAGATCAATGTGGCGTCTCGCGATTCGAGCTCCCGGCGGCAATCCGCCCAGTGGGACTCCCCATCTAAACCCATGCTAAAAACGCGGCAAGGTGGTCAAGTATACGAGATGAAATTCTCCCATCCTACGATTGGGGCCCAACTCGCTTGAATGTGAAGCAAAATCATTCATGATTACCTGACCGCCTTCATGACGAAGCGGGCACACTCGAGTTCGGTAATGTCGGCAACCGGATCGTCAAGAATAGATTGCGATAAATCCCCATGTCTCTCATTGACTCAGAGCGGAGGTACAAGGGAAAGGCATTATTTTGAATCGGCACCCGCAATTGGCAGCGGCAATTAGCACCGGTAATGTGGTACCCGCAATGATGTTTGACTTCTACGTATTTTCGGGTACTTAGCGGCAACCCCAAGACCGGTTAAGTTGCTGAAATACTTGGTAGGAAAAAATTGGGAAGCTGGCGTTCTACCGCTGAACTACTCCCGCTCGGATGTCATGATTCTAGCAGGCAGCGCAATAGGTGATTTGAAGACGCTGGCGTGAGATCAATAAGAGTCAAGATGAACATGCCGGACGTGAATCGCAAATCGGCACCTCGAGGGGTGAGTGCGATTTGGCCACGCCCGGCTGGTTCTGTACTTGATCAAATAATCACTTGCGTTAACGACTTACTAACGGAATTTTAATTTTGTTACGGAAACAGAACAGCCAAATGAGCGCCAGGACAGGCGAGTTGAGGATAGGTTTAGGGTGCGAGAGCGCACTCTGGTGGCGGGCGCCAGTGCGCTTCTTTTGTGTTATTGCCGTAGCACCAAACTTTTTAACACCGACTTTTGCTTCGAGAGCAAAAGCTGGATTCCCCTGCGCGCCAGTCCCATCATCTTTTCCAGTTGTGAGTCATCGAAGGCCTGATGTTCTGCCGTGGCTTGCACTTCGACAAACTTTTTTCCCGCCGTCATCACCACGTTCATGTCCACGTCGGCGCGCGAATCTTCTTCGTAGCAGAGATCGAGTAACGGTTCGCCTTCGACGATGCCCACACTGACCGCCGCAACGAAATCCCTCAACGGAACCGATGTCAGGGTGCCCGCGTCTACCAGCTTTTGCAATGCCAAACCAAGAGCTACAAATGCGCCTGTGATCGAAGCCGTCCGGGTCCCTCCGTCAGCTTGAATTACGTCACAATCAATCAGCACACTGCGTTCGCCAAGCCGTTGCAGATCGGTCACGGCTCGGAGCGAGCGTCCTATCAAACGTTGAATTTCGTGCGTGCGTCCGCCCACTCGTCCCCTCGCCGCCTCTCGCGGAGTTCGCGTCAGAGTTGCCCGTGGCAGCATGCCGTACTCCGCCGTCACCCATCCCTTGCCGCTGTTTCTCAGAAACGACGGCACCGTTTCCTCTATTGAAGCGGTGCAGATGACGCGCGTATTTCCTATCTCAATTAGTACTGAGCCTTCAGCCGTAGAAACAAAATCGGCAATGATGTTGACCGGGCGCATCTGATCCGGCGCGCGATTATCCGAACGATAGAACATGCAGGAATTCTAGCAGGGGCTCTCGCTCCTTCCCGAATGAGCTGATCGAGGGTTGAAGTCTATGTAAAGTGCTGAGCCGAGTCTTGGAGTACGCTCAGCATCCGGAAACCAACGATCCACTCGGAACTAAGCTGACTTTTCAGGAATCCGTGTCTGGACCCGTGCGTTTGCGTGCCGCTCGTGGCCGATGAAGTCATTTGGCGGCCGATTTTTAATAGGACGCCGCGTTGACACTACGCGCCGAAGACCACGCGTGTGCCCGTGGAAGGCATGATGAGCTTCTGTGGCATCTCGCGTTGGATCGCCATCATGGTACGGAAGCCCGTGCAGTGCATGGGGATCAGGTAATCCGGGTTGATTTCCTTCAGGGCTCCCACGGTCTTGTCGATGATGTCATCAGGATATGGGGCCAAGTGCCACCCGCCGACCACGGCGTGCACCTTCTCGATGCCCGTGGACTTTTGAAGCTGGCGAACAGAGTTGATGATGCCCGCATGGCCGCACGATGAGATCACGACCAGGCCGCGATCCTTAACGTTGTAAGCGGTTGCGTGCTCTCCCCAGAATATGTCCTTCACCAAATTTCCAGGTTTGGCTTCCATCTTGATTGTGCCGGGAGGAAAGTGGAAGCTGGCATCGCAGCCTGAGCCGGTGGCACCCGCTTCGAGCCGAGCGGCGGGCGGAGACATCTCGAAATCTGTGATGCGAGAAATATGACCTGAGGTCATCGCGTGGCCAGCCACTGTGGTGGGCTCCTCCGCGAGAGCAACCTTCAGCCCTCGCGCTTCTAGCTCATCCAGCTTGAGCTCACCATAGTCGAGCTTCTTCCCGTCCCCTTGCACAACCCAGCGATGGCAGAACGTATCGTGGCCACCGGCATAAAGGGTGAGGCCTGGTTTGCCGTAACCTCGGAGGCTCCGCGCCAAATCGAGCAGACCTCCGTAATGGTCCACATGACCGTGGCTGATGATCAGGGCGTCGGCCTGCGCAGGGTCAACCTTCAGCCCCTGGTAGTTGTTGGTCAAGGTGCGGGGCGTAAGCGCGAAGTCCAGCAGAATTTGTTTTTCCTCTGCTCCTCGGAAAGACTGCAGATGAAAGGCCAGCCCATGTTCCGACAATAGCGACACGTCCGACCCGGAGGGAAAGGGCAGGTTGTTGCGCGTGACCGCGATGTTGCCGATTTTCCCACCCTTAGCAAAGATGTCATAGACGTTGTCCACCATGTTGGTCATGACCAGCCTGTCGACTGTTGGGATCTCCTTGTTAGCAGCCCAGAGGCTCCCAAAGCGGCCTGTGCCGCCGAGCAAGACTGTCCCGCCTGATATCGCTCCGAGCTTCAGGAATTCGCGCCGGTGCATTAGAACTCCTTCATCTTTCGCAGTGAGGAAGACTTAGGAAGATGACGAGCTAAAAAGGAACGGACACATGTTGCGCTTGCTTCTGCGGGAAGTCAAGGGCAGAGAGGAGTCCGCTTCTGGGAAGTTAAATGCTTTTTGGCGGTGTCCGCTGATCGCTGCCGAGTGCTGGGCAACTCCGGAAGTAATCGACACGAACATCTTAATAACCGAGCTTCTACTGCGACAGTTGCTTGGCTAGTTCTTTCACCTGAGCCACATCGTAAAAACTAGATAAGTCGGCGTGCCCGGCCAAAGTATCGCATTCTTTGCCGTCCACCAGAATTTTTACACGCGTTAATTCGGGCATATTAGTTGTGAGGGTCTGAACCAGCGATGCGATTGTGAGTTCTTCGGCAAGCACGCCGGACACTTGCCCCTCGACGAACGCTGAATTGACATCTATAACCACCAGTCCGGGATCGACGAGAAATACCTGCCGAATCTCCGCACCTGCGGCTAAGGGATGTGTCGAGTCTTTCGCGGCGTAGAAGTTCATCAGCCCTCGCAGCAGACCTTCCGCACGTTGTTGCCGTCCGGTGGCCAACGGAATTGAAATCGATTGCGCCCGCAGTTCCCCGGGGCTGTCATGAGCCACGTAAACCGTGACGTGTTCCATTGGTCCGGAGCTTGGCGGCGCTACATGCTCGGACTTTTCGGTTAGTCGAGGAGACCTGGTTTGGAGCCGCTGCAGTTTCCAAACGTACACCGACATGGCGATTGTCAGTGCAAATAGAAGCGTAACCGTGATCAGGAGCTGCCGCGGGATCACCGCAGCGCTCCGGAACTCGAAAGAAATTGCGCAATTCCGTTCGCCAGGGCGGCTGAAATATTTTGCTGGAAATCTGCGGCTGAAAGTTCAGAGACGTCGGCCTTCGTGGGAGCCAACTCCACGGCCACCGCGGGGTTGGTCAGATTAGCAAGAGGCCGCAATGGAGCCTTGAGGGAACGCGCCGATACTCCGCTTTTCTGAAGTGCCGCCGCTATCCCTTGCTGAGCTGCGCGGCTGGCCGGCAAAAACGAAAATTCCGCCGTGTTCCAGTCAACGAACGGGCCATTTGTTTCTCCGCTTTCAGCCAGCATGGCCGTGTAAATCCCCGTTCCTCCGGGCTGAGAGGTCGCGTGCAGGCAGACGTAAAGCGCAGGATGAGCGGCATTTGCCTTCGCTGCGCGATCTTCGATGGAAAGGTTTACGTCGCTGTCTCGAATTAATTCAGCCACAAAGCCGCGCGCGCCCAAATCGATTCGTAAACGCCGTGCCAACGCCAAAGTTACATCCTTTTCCAGGATTATCGGGTTCAACACCGCTCCGGATTCATTCCCACCATGGGCTGGGTCGATCATGATCACAGGACTGGGTGGCGTAGCGACGGGTTGGGCCGGCGGTGACGTTTGGCTTGGCACTGTCTGATTGGGGGACGGCTGGCTCGTTTGAGGTATTCCTGTGGGCGCTTGGGATTGAGTCTGACCTTGAGGAACCCCGGGCGGGGAAGCGCTTTGCGCTCCTATCAATGACAAGACTAAGACGAGTGCACCAGCGCTCACCGCCAATCGGTACCGGGTGAGCCTGCCGCGGCTGCTACTATTCGAGAGCATAAATCGTTAAACCGCTCAGCAGTTTGGGATAAAAATCGGTAGATTTCTGCGGCAGTACTTCGCCCGCAAAGGCAATATCCCGCATTTGCTGCATCCTGACCGGGTTCATCAGAAATGCCACATTTGCCTTTCCGCTTCGCACCGAATTGATCGCTTCTTCGGTGTCGCGAATGTAAGCGACATTTGTCTGGTCGCGGATGGCCGCTTCGGAAATTCCTAGCACTTGCTCTAGCAAGCACTTATGAAGTTGAACCACATCCAAGGATTGTTGGCGCAGGGAGACGTTCTTGAAAACTTCGTCCGAAGATTTGGGAAGGCTTAAAAGAAACACGCGGTCGCGGGTTACCGCCAGCATTGCGGTTCCGGTCTGGCCAGCTTCCCGCAGCATCGAGTTCGCACGTTCCGGGCTAATGCCGGCATCGACTTCGTCCACCGTAAAAAACTTGCCCGCATCGATGCGGAAATCGTCGGCCGAAAAATGTGCCAGTCCGTGTACGACGCGGTGGGTAGGCAAAATCAGCAATCCTGGGCTTGCCATGTTCACAAAAGTCATCATCACGAATTCGTACGGGGCAGAGCCCAACCCCGCGTTTTCTCCCGCACGCCGTTCGTTCCGGTAGGCCAGCGCGGTCTCGTAGCGGTGGTGCCCATCTGCAATTATCAGCTTCTTATCACGCATTTTATTGCGCACTGTGGCGATTATTCGGGGATCAGAAATCTTCCAAACCAGATGCGAAACTCCATATTCGTCCGTCATCTCCATAGTTGACGGACCGGTGGACGCGAGGGCTTGGTCGACTTCGGCTTCAGGGTCGTTGTATAGCATGAATATCTGGCCAAAATGGGCTCTGGTGGCTCGAAGCAGGTCAAGACGATCGGCTTTGGGTTTGGCCAAGGTTTGCTCATGCCGGAAGACAACTTGCGCCGCGTAATCCTCGATTTCGCCCAGTGCAATGAAACCTTGGCGTTCAAATTGCAGGACATCACTTGTTGTCCGGGGAACGGCAAATCGCTGCACGTAGCGATAAATGGACGGTTCCGGATCCTGGCGGAGAATTCGTTCTTTTCGCCAATCACGGAAGAATTTTCCGGCCCGGGTATAGGGATTGTTTTCAGGGCCGTCACCGGTTTGAAGTTTCCCGAGGATGATCCTGACCAGGTTATAAGGGCTGGCAGCATAGTAGCGTTGTTGCATGGCAGAAGTGATCTTGTCGTAGGGCTGGGTTGCCACTCCAGCCAGGGCGGACTTGGTGGGGTCGTAGCGAAAGGCGCGAAAGGGTTCTATGTGGGCCATGAGAAAGAAGCCAACGAATTGTACCAAGCCAGTTGTTTCCGTTCAGTTTCGCTGGTGGAATCGGTTCGGAATCTCTCCGGATTCTGTAAGTCCTGTTGTCCATCGACCAACCTTTTTCCAGCACGGGAATCCAACTAGAGTAGCGCGCGGAGATGACAAAGATTTAACACTGTCTACTAAGGCATGTGCTAACATCCTGCGTTATTACGGGGCTTATATGGCGCGCCAAAACGGGCGCGGGTCCTCTCGACCCTGGGTTTTAAATCGTACGGCAACTTCCCCAAGCCAATTCCGGGTTTCGCCACCAAACTGCCTGCTGTCGCTTACGACCTTTCTCGGCTTGCTATCTTTCCTCTTGTTGGCGGGAACGATTACATTCGCCCAAGAAGGGGATGTTGATAGCATTCACATTACTCCGCGACTCCAAACAATGACCAAGCCGGATCCGGCCGCTGCAATCGTCGCCGAGAGTCTTAGAAGCCGCATTCCGGTGGTCAAATCCAAGGTAGACCTGGTTTTGGTCCCAGTGACTGTGACCGATCCCATGAACCGTCTGGTGACCGGCCTTGATAAAGAGAATTTTCAGGTATTCGAGGGCAAAGAGGCTCAAGAAGTCAGAAATTTTTCGGCTGAGGACGCTCCCGTCTCCCTGGGTGTGATCTTCGACATGAGTGGCAGCATGAGCAGCAAGATTGAACGCTCTCGGGAAGCTGTCATTGAATTCTTCAAGACCGCCAATCCGCAGGACGAATTCTTCCTTATCGCCTTTGCTGATAAGCCGGAGGAAGTTTCAGACTTCACTCAGTCGGTCGAGGACTTGCAGGGCAAACTCCTCTTTACGGTTCCCAAGGGTCGAACCGCCTTGCTGGACGCCATATACCTCGGTATCAGCAAGATGCGGCAGGCAAAATATCCTAAAAAGGCAATGTTGATAATCTCTGACGGCGGCGATAATCACAGCCGTTACACGGAAGGCGAGATTAAAAATTTGGTTAAGGAAGCCGATGTCATGATCTACTCCATCGGCATCTATGATCATTATTTCCAGACCGAAGAGGAGCGTTTAGGTCCCGCGCTGCTCAGCGATATATCCGATCTCAGTGGTGGCCGGTCGTTTACTATAGACAATCCCAACGACTTGGCCGACGTAGCCACAAAAATTGGAATTGAGCTACGCAACCAATATGTGCTCGGATACCGTCCAAAGAACCCAGGGCACGATGGCAAATGGCATAAAATAAAAGTCAAACTACTGCCGCCCAAAGGACTGCCACCGCTCCATGTATACGCAAGAACTGGGTACTACGCTTCTTCGCAATAGGTTTCTCATCAGCAGAGTAGCCGTTGGATTGTTGCTGCTTGGAATCGCGGCAGCGCAGAGCACGCCTTCGCCCCAGGCAACGCAGCAGTCCTCTGCACCTGCCCAAACGGGTTCACCTGCTCCAACTTCGCAGCAGCCACAGACAGCCCAACCCCAATCCCCGCCCGCCGGACAAGCTAATGGCTCTCCCGCGCAGGGTGCGGATCAAGGCCAAGCTCCGGTCGGCACCGAGAATGGTGGGTTCGTGTTCCGGGCGGAAGCTCGCGAAGTGACACTGCACGCGACCGTAGTCGACGACCGCAATCACTTGGTCAATAATTTGGACAAGACCGATTTCACGGTCTTCGAGAACGATAAGCCGCAGAAGATCACTCACTTCCATCAGGAAGATTTCCCGGTGGCAATCGGTATCGTCATCGACAATTCCGGTTCTATGCGCGAAAAGCGTGATGCGGTCAACAAAGCGGCGCTTAATCTGGTTCGAGCCAGTAATCCCGACGACCAGGTTTTTGTCGTTAATTTCAATGACGAGTACTATCTCGACCAGGAATTTACTGCGGATATCAAGAAGCTTCAGGCCGCTCTGGAGCACGTGGAAGCGCGAGGCGGCACGGCGCTTTATGACGCGATCGTGGCCTCGGCTGATTATCTGACCAAGTCCCGCCTACAGCGCAAAGCCATCTTCGTGGTCACCGATGGCGAGGATGATGCCAGCCAGGAGACCCTGGAGCAAGCTGTGCATAAGTTGCAACAGGAGAACGGCCCGGTGGTTTATGCGATTGGGCTGCTCGGCGACGAGAAATCCAGACGCGCAAAACGCGCTCTGGAGGTAATCGCCGAACGCACCGGCGGAATTTCGTTCTTTCCGCCAACTTTAGACCAGGTGGATGAAATCAGCCGTGAGGTTGCCCACGACATTCGTAACCAGTACACCATTACCTATGCTCCTTCGACGCCGAAAACCGTCGCTGGCTATCGCACGATCCACGTCGATGCGCATGCTAAACCGTACAGAAAACTAATCGTCAGAACGCGTACTGGCTACTATCCTGGTCAGGAGCAGCAAGGAAACGGCGGAAGCTATTGAAGCAGCGAATCCGGTATTCTGAACACCAATTTTTTCCCGTCTCGAGTACAAACGAACTACCGTCAGAGCGATTTTCCAATTCATGATTCCCGAGTATTGGAGTGCTTCTTGGTATTGGTCTGCAGTGTGCTGCAAGCCTCGCGGGAAGGAAATCGGACTAGGAAGAGTCCCCTGCGTTGATTAATGAAAATGGCACTCCTGTTACGGTGAAGTTGGTGGTGGATCGACGAAGCACGCTGACTGTGGGAGCACCGTCTGTGCTGGCAGGATTGGCGGCGTTCGCCACGGCGCCGTGTTGAAATCGAAGAACCCGGTCGTCGCGTCATCCATATCGACTTGCGCCTTATCTCGTTCGGTTAAGGTGTGCAAATTAAAGCGCCTCTCGATCAATTTGATAATTGCCGTTAAATCCCTTGTCTGGTGTGAAACGAAGTTCTTCTTCGCATAGGGGGAGACCACAACCAGAGGCACGCGATATCCGGTGTAGCTGAAATCGCACACCGTGTGCGGCGCAGTGGCGCCGAAGCAGGGATCATTGGGCTGCAGATCCACCGGTAGGATGCCATCTGGATTAACCGTGGCTTGTGGCGCGACGTGATCGAAAAATCCACCCGGTTCGTCAAAGGTGAAAATGAATGCTGAATCCTGCCAGCTCTTGCCCGGCGTGCACGTGCCGGAGGGAGGACTGTTGTTTTGCCCGCACATTACAGCGTTGATCAGGCTAGAAACGTATTCTGCGCCCGCCTGTATGGTGCAACATGCGGGTTGTCCCGGCTGGGGATCGTTGTCTTCCGGATGTTCATCCTGCCCCAGATCGGAAGCTGGTTCGATCTGTGCGACTTGCGGCAGCGTTCCATTCACTGCGTCGGTATAAAACTCCGAAATCGGCGCGATCGAATGCATCGGGTTGCCGGTGTATTCGCCAATATTGTTTTTTATGGTGTCGCCGAATACGAAGTCGTGAATATAACTACGCCTCAGCAGGCATTGAATATCTGTGTCGGTGCAGGGAGTTGCACCACCTCCATTTACGTAGATCTTCCAACTAATGCCGGCATTTTGGAGAGCTTCGAAAATAGTTTTCGAGGGAATAAGCGCGGTGTCGGCCGGCGTGGTTCCTCGTTGATAGACATAACCGTAAGAGGTGCCTGCAATCAGATATTCCCGATTGGGGGGAGTGCGGGTCATAACCGGGGCAAACCATCGGTCCGAAGTTGAGAAAGCCGTTGCCAAGGCGTAGTAGTAGTTCAGGTCCGTTGCGTCGTAATAACCCATTACGCGAACACCGTTCGTATCAAAGAACGGGGCCAGGACCGGTTGGCCATTTGCATCTGCTACGGTGTGCTGCCGTGCATCGTTTGCGCCAGCGTCTACAAAGCCATTCAATAAAGGTGTTGGAGAAGTTGGATCATGCACGTTCCATGAACGGTGCGCTTCCGCCCACGAAGGACTTGGATTTTCGACACACAAGCTCTGAGCGTGAAAGGATTGCACGTTAGGGCTGTTCGCGTCTATCTGGCAAAAGGTATTTGTGGTCGGAGGATCCGGGAATGCTGGATCGCATCCCGGGTTTGTGGGCGCCAGAGCCGGGTTCGCCGGCGGATTAAACTGTGGCAGCCCATCCAACTCCTGGTCGGGAGTATTATTTTGCGCCCAATACTCCCGCATTGCCCCGAAATAGTTATCGAATGACCGGTTCTCCTGCGCGATAAAAATGATGTGATTGATGTTGTTCAGGGTAGCGGTGAAGGTTGCGGTCACGTTTGCCGCGGCGGAAACGGTGCAAGTGGTTGCTGTTTCCGTGTTGCACCCTTGCCAACCCCCGAAAGTGAACCCCTGGCTTGGAGTTTCCGTGAGAGTCACCGTGGGCGCGTTGGTGAATTGTGACTGACAGCTGCCTGTGCCCAAACTGGAGCAGTTAATGCCATTTGGTGTGCTCGTCACGACGCCGATGCCACCACCAGCAGTGGTGACGGTTACCTCATCCAACCCTGGGACGAATCCCACGCAGCCGATCCAGGTGATAACCGAGACAACGACAACCGGCATCAGAGATTTGCCAAAAATAGACATTCTTCTTCCTTCTCTTGCGGGCAGCCATTTCGATGAGAAAGCGGCAGAACTGGTTGGTTTCAGCTCTGTTATTGGCTCGCAGGGTTAGAATCCCGGTGGCGCATGGTGGCGTAATTTCATTCACTTGCGCAGTTATGTTAATTTCTGAATTGTCTTAGGTTCGGTAAGGGTATTGGCTTGAACCAACAACTCGCATCTAAGTAGCGGGTTTTAAATTGTGCGGCCCCAGATGCCGCGAGTGGGATGGGCAATGAAATCTGATCACAATTTCCGCTTGATGAGTCTGCTCGCAATCATGATTTTGCTAGCCTCGGCTTCGGGGCTGGCGCAGACCTGCATCACCTCTGACGAGATGGACGCCGCGACGCGCACCGCCATACAAAACGCCGCGACCCGTTACTTTGACATGGTTTCGCGCGGAGACGCGGCCTCGCTCAAACAGAACGCAATTCCTGCGTTGGCGAACAATTTTGCAGGAATGGAAGGCACCGTCAAGGAGAATCAGGCGAACCTCTCTGGTGCGCATGCCACTCCGCGTCCTCCTTTCGAATTAAAAGCGGAAGGAACCGCTCCCCTAGCGCGGGCAGAGTTTCTCTGTGGAGTCTTTGGCGCAGCGGGACAAACCGCCAACAGCACCGAGTTTGTTATTCCGAACCTGCCGCCGGGAACCTACGGTATCTCGATTCTCGATGTGACCACGTCAAAAAGTCCCTATACCGTTTCTTTCGTGCTCCAGCAAATCGGCACCGACTGGAAGCTCGGGGGCTTGTTCCTTCGTCCCGCTCAACTTGGCGGCCACGACAGTAAATGGTTCCTTGATCATGCGAACACTTACAAATCAAAGGGACAGGTCCACAATGCGTGGCTTTATTACCTGGAAGGTCGCGAACTGGCGCTGTCAGTTCCTTTTATGGAGACGCAGGCCATCGACAAGCTTTACGACCAGGAATCGAGCATGAAGCCGGCTGATATTCCGACTGGAGGGAACACTGTGGACTTAGTTGCATCGGACGGAAAAACGTACAAACTGATCACGTTTTCGCCTCTGCCGGTGGGAGAAAATTTGGATTTGTTAGTCCGATATCAAACGGCCAGCGTCGCCGATTCTGGGCAAGCGTTCCAGGAGAATATGGCGGTCATGAAGGCGCTGGTGCAGAAATATCCCGAGGTGCGCGATGCCTTTGATGGCGTCGTGGCGCGCGGAGTGGAATCATCGGGCAGGGACTACGGAACGATGATGCCTATGAAAGATATCAAGTAAATCGATTTCGCATTCGCACAGGCAGGGCCCGTAGTTGAGCAGAAATTAAGATCTCGGCAACGCCTAAGTTGCCGCGGCTCGTGTCCATTTTTCCGCGGTGCACTTCTTCACTTCAATCAGCCTTCCCTGGTCGAGAACCAGAATAATGTCGCAACTCTTAAGCGTATTCAGCCGGTGCGCGATCATGAAGGTTGTGCGACCAGCCATTAAGCGCTCGGTCGCCTCCATAATTGCGGCCTCAGTGTGAACGTCTACTGAACTGGTGGGCTCATCAAGGATCAGGATTGGGCTGTCGCGTAAAAATGCTCTTGCCAACGAGATTCGCTGGCGCTCTCCGCCGGACAGGCGTGAACCGCGCTCGCCGACCTGGGTTTCAAATCCATCGGGAAGTGCCGAGACAAATTCAAACGAAGCGGCGGCCTTAGCGGCGGCAATGATCTCCTCGTCGCCGGCATCGGGCTTTCCGTAAGCAATATTCTCGGCAATGCTGGCGGCGAATAGCACCGGCTCCTGCAGGACGACTCCAAATTGGCGTCGCAGGTCCGCGATGCGATATTTCTGGATAGGAGTGCCATCCAGCAAGACCGTGCCGTCGGACGGATCATAGAAGCGCATCAGCAAATTCAGAAGTGTGGTTTTTCCGGCCCCGGTTGCGCCCACGATTCCAACTCGGCTGCCCGGGGGAACTCGAAAAGAGATGCCAAGCAGCCCTTGTTTAGATTCCTCGTACAAAAAAGAAACATTCCGGAACTCGAACTCGCCTCTTGCGCGGTCCAGCGCCAGCGCGCCTTTCGCTTCAGAGATTTCTGGCTCCTGATCGAGTAGCACGAATGTACGCTCCAGGCTGGCGAGTCCCGCCTGCATTTCCGTAGCCTTCGTCGTAAGCGTCTGCAACGGCTGATAGACCTGTGCGACGTACGCCATGATCATCAGCAGCGAACCGATGGTAAGTGCACCAGCCCGGACGTGGTGGACGCCGATGTATAGCGCCGCGGCCGTGCCGCCCGCGATGGTCAAACCAATCAGGACGTTGAATACCGCCTGTTGTAACGCAAGTTGCACCTGGTGCGACATGCGCTCTCCGGAGCGGCGGACAAACCGCGCGTGCTCCCGGCCTTCTTGTCCGAACGCTTTTATCACCCGGATGGAGCCGATGACCTCCTGAATGACCGACATCGCCGAGCTATCCAGGCCTTTGATGGTTTGCGAACGTTTGCGCACAATCCGGCTGCAACCTAATGAGAGCAGAAAGAGTATTGGCGTGATCAGCAGCGCGACCACAGCCAGTTCGAGATCCATCTTCGCCGTCACAATGATCATTCCTGCCAGCGTAAACAGTGCTGTAAGCAGCGGCACCATGCCCTGGATCGTCACGTACTGAATCGATGGCGCGTCATGTTGGATACGGTAAACGGAGTCGGTTGCGCCGTAGTGATCATGAAAAACCAGGGGCAGCCTCTGCACATGATTGAGGAGGCGAGCGCGAAAATCCCACACCAGCTTTTCACCGGCATAGGTTTGCAACCACCACGACGCCAAGCCTTGCACATTTACAAGAACGCCGATTGCAAGCAACACCACAATGGCGAACTCAAGTGCAGTCCCGTGCATGCTGGTCCAATCGCGAGGCAGAAAAAATGCATTCCAGAGCAGCCATTTCGGCAACGGCTGCGATCCGAGGACGTTGTCGACAACAATTTTCAGCGGTAGTGGAAATAAGAGCGTCAGTGGCAGGGAAAGGAAGCTCAGAAAAGCTATTCCGGAAAGATGAGGCCAGCAACTACGGCACTCTCCCAATACGCGAATTAAAATTGAATCACTTCTTTTAAGACCGGACAAACTGCCACCAAAAACGTCCAGGCTCCTGCCCGCAACGCGAAATAAAGTGAGCTAATTCTACGTCAGCTACTTTCCTTGGAGAACATATTTCCGGTTACCGTAGTGCGAAACTTTTCGTACACCGAAACCAGTTCCGTCTCTACAAACTTATCCGAGAACTCATAAGAGATCTTCTTACTCGAAATAGAGTTTCACTGCGTGTGCTTCCGCTAATTGCGGATCATCCAAATGCCGATCATTTCCGAAAGGAGTGAAATGATGAGGTCATTCGGGTTCTTTGTGTTTTTGTTCTTCGTCCCCGGCTTTCTGTTTAGCCAGGTATCTGGCAATAATTCCACTCCGCACCCTGCAACTGTCGATGTGGACGCATTGGCATTGCGTTCTTTACCGAGCGATCCGACATGGAGCGGCGACCCACGCTTTACAGTAAGTGTCACTTCCCTGGCCACTCCGGAGAAAGCGCGTAAGGCCTTTAACAAAGGCGAAGAAGAGGCGCGTAAAGGAAAATTGAAAGCAGCCTATGATCATTTTAAAGAGGCTGTTACCACATATCCTCGCTATGCACTTGCATGGCTGGAGTTAGGACGACTACAGGCGAAACAGAACAGTTTCGTGGATGCCCAGGAATCCTTCCGGCACGCGGTCACAAGCGATTCAAGCCTTGCCACAGGGTACGTGGATTTCGCCATGGTGGCGGCACAACAGGAAAACTGGCAAGCCGTGGCAGAGATGACGGATACGCTGGTTCAGCGCTTCCCAGAGTCTTCGCCGCTTTATTGGTTCCTAAACTCTGCCGCCTATTACAACTTGCGAAAGATCAAAGAAGCACAAAACAGCATTACCCGCGCCCTGAGGTTGGATCCACAGCATCAACTGCCGCAAATGGAATTTCTGTATGGACTGATTCTGGGTAACGAGAAAGACTACAAGTCGGCGGCAGAACACATCAGCAACTATTTGCGTCGGGCGCCGAATTCGCCGGACGCATTGTCTGCGAGGCAGGTGTTGGCTGCATACCAGCAGCGTGCCGAGATGGCAGAGGACGAGCAGCGCTGATTGCTGGTTCTCAATGGCCTTTCTTTGCGATCTCTGCCGTCAAAGGCTTTGCTCGGATTCGCCGTCCCCCACCCCTCAGCTCAAATACAGTCTTGCCCCGATCCAAACAGAACACCTTTTGATTCATACTTAAGAAAAGTAAAGGAGGATCGATGTCTGACAATAAAAATTTGCAAGGACTGCGTGTGGCTGTCCTCGCTACCGACGGAGTTGAAGATGCGGAGCTAAAAGAGCCCCGCAAAGCGCTGGACGAAGCAGGCGCAAAGACCACGCTGATTGCGCCCAAGGCTGGCAAGATTCAATCCCTAAATCACAGCGACAAGGCTTCGCAATACAACGTCGATCAGACGCTCGACCAAGTCCGAGCCGAGCAGTTCGACGCAGTTCTGTTGCCGGGAGGCGCATTGAACGCTGACACGCTTCGTGTGCATCCACGCGCACAGGAATTTGTGCGCCAGATGAATCAGTCGGGAAAGCCGATCGCATTTATCTGCCATGCGCCCTGGTTGCTGGTATCGGCTGGGATAGTGAAAGATCGTTCAATGACCAGCTATCACACCATTCAAGACGATATTCGCAACGCCGGTGGTAAGTGGCAGGACGAAGAAGTTGTGCAGGACAAGAACTGGGTGAGCAGCCGACAGCCAACGGACATTCCCGCATTCAACCATGCCATGATCGAGCTGTTCGCGCAGCAGAGTTCCGGGCAGACAAAACCCGCGTCACAGCCTGAGCGGCGCGTCGCTTAATCCGGCCAAACCCCTGATAACAGCCGCCTTTGGGCGAGGCGGCTCTTTTTCTACCACATACTCGAAGTAACATCATCGCGGTTACAGGGGATATCTTTCATGCGGTCGACTCTGGACCTAAGCTGTGTTTATGGGAATCAACGCCTTAGTGATGTCCCGCAGCAACGGAGCAGTCAAGGTGCTGGTGGCAACGTTTGCCGAGCTGGGAATCGAATACAAAGTTTCCGCTTCGGTACTTGAGACCCTTGAAATACTGGCTACTGAGCATCATTCAGCCCTGATCGTCGATTTCGATATACCCGACGCAGTGTGCGTCGCCAAAACGGCGCGCAGCCTGCCTGATAAGCGGCGTCCAGTGCTGTTCGGGATGATCGGTGAGGCGACTTCGGTAAGCATTGCATTCCAAGCCGGGGCCAATTTTGTTCTTTATAAGGCGTTGGATGCGCAGCAGGTGTTGCATTCCTTCCGCGCGGCCCGTGGATTCATGCATGGCGATCGCCGCAGCGCGACACGGCAAAAAAGTGAGACCCTGGCTTACCTGCAGTTTCCAACCGGGATCGTTCCTGCACTTGTAATGGATGTGACTGAGCAAGGGCTTTCGTTACAGGCGGCCGAAGGCTTGACTCCTTTGCGCGGGGTGCCGCTGCGTTTCCTGCTCCCTGGAACGGCAGACGTTATTCACGCGATCGGGGATTTCATCTGGGCTGACGGGAATGGTCGTGCCGGATTGTTCTTCAGCAAAATCGCTCCCGCATGCCAGCGCGATCTGCAGGCTTGGCTCAAGAAGCGCGTCGCCAAACGGTCAGAAGCCGTACGGGTACTGCTCGAGCCGCAGCCGATGAACAGCGTAACTGCTGCGGCCCATTAAGCGAGAACCTTTGAGACTATACTCATCAAGGTCGCTTTCCAGCCGCCGAACCCGCTTCTCCCATCTGTGCAGGAGGCGGTGGAATTGAGATATCGACATCTTTCACCGATCCAATAGTAGATAGCGGCTTGTCGAACTCGGTGGGATTACCAACCACAAGCACAGCCAATTGATCTTTGTGCAAATACTGGGGAATGATTCGGGCAACATCGGCACTGGTGACTTTCTCAACGCCAGTCCGATAGCGCTCCAGAAAATCTGCAGGATACCCGTAAAACTCGTAAGCCATGCGCTCGCGCAGAACTTTGTCCGGAGTGTCGAAATTAAAAACAAACGTGTTCAGAATAGCGTCTTTCCCGCGTGCGATCTCAGCATCATCGATTGGCCTGGTTTTTAGCTCGTCTATCTGATCGTCAAGAGCCTTTATGGACTCGACTGTAGTGCTACTTTTGGTGCCCATGGCGAGCTGCAGGATTCCTGGATGATCGAAGCGGGTTCCGATGCCACCACCAACTGAGTAGGCCAACCCCTGCGCCGTGCGAATACTTTGCACCAAGCGAGATGAGAAGCCACCGGCCAGCACTTCGTTAAATACCTCGATAGCGTAATAATCCGGATTATTACGCATGGTTCCCAAGCCGATCAGGCGAATGTTGCTTTGGTTTACGTCGTCTTTTTTGACAAAGTAAACGCCCGGCTTGGCAGGCTCGAAGTGGATGTCAGGAACTTTGGCAGCTGGCCCTTTCTGCCAATCGCCGAAGGCCTTGCGCAGCATGGACTCCATCTGCACGGAATCGAAATCGCCGACAATCCCAATAATTATGTTGTTGGGATGGACATGAGCCCGGTGCCAGTCAATCAGATCCTGCTGCGTGACAGCGTTTATGGTCGCATATTCAGGAATGCGAGCATAGGGATTGTTTGGACCATAGGCGAGCTTGAGCGCCTCGCGATGGACAATCTCGTTGACCTCATCATTGCGGCGCGAAATGCCGTCAAAGGCCTCACGTTTGGCAAGATCGAGTTTGTCGGCGCGGAATTCCGGTGCGCGCAGTAGCTCACTGAAAATCTTGAAAACGTCGTTGAAATCATCTTTCAGACAAGAGAGCGAAATAGTAGTGGAGTCGTCATTGGCGCCGGTTTCAACTTTCGCAGCCCGTATCTCAAGATAATCATCCAGTTGGTCGCCGGTTTGGTCCTTGGTGCCGCCGGTTCGCCAGACTTCGCCGTAGAGCCCGGTCAGGCCAACTTTTGTGGCCGGCTCCGAGCGCGCTCCGCCGCGAATGCGGGCCACGCCATCGACGGTGGGAAGCTCATGGTCCTCCTGCAGGAAGATGACCATCCCATTGGGTAGTACGATTCGCTTGGGTTCCTGCGGATGAAATGCGGGCAGCGGGGGAATCGGGATTTTCGTCCAGGGCTCCTGTGCGGAGGCAAGCTGTGCCAAAGTAAAAATCACAGCAACGAATGTGAGCTTTCGTATGCCAGCGAAGTTCATTGCGCACCTCCGCTGGTGGCGGGGGCAGTTTCGATGACACCCACCGTGCGGTTAGTAGGAATGAAGACCTGATTTGCAACGCGGCGAATGTCAGCTTTGGTGACCGCATCAATGCGATCCACTGATTTGAAAAGTTCGCGCCAATCGCCATAAAGGGTCTGATAAACCGCCAAGTCCTGGGCGAGACCATCATTACTGTCAAGGCTGCGGATGAGGTTTGCCTTGGCCCGCGTCTTCACCATCTTGAGCTCTTCATCGCTGATGTCTTTTTTCTTTAAGCGATCGATCTCCGCATGTATCGCATCCCCGACTTCTTGCGGCGTGTGGCCGGGCATGGGGGTCGCGAAGAAATAAAAAATATGCGGATATTTCACGCCGGGGTAGCCGGTGCCGCCTTCGGCTTCGGAGGCAATTTTCTTATCTCGTACCAGGGCGCGGTAAAGACGGGAAGTCCGCCCGTCGGAGAGCAAATCGGCCAAAGCGTCATATACCGCGTCGTCCTTGTCACGGTAATCAGGGCGGTGGTAGCCCTCGAGATAGACCGGCTGTGACGCATCGAGCAGCACCACCCGGCGCTCAGAATTTTGCGGCGGCTCGGTGGTGGTGCGCTCATCAGGCTTGGGATGGGATGGGATGGCGCCGAAATATTTTTCAATTACCGCCATGGTTTTAACCGGATCAACGTCTCCAACTATGGCGACAACCATGTTTGAGGGAATGTAGTAGGTGTCAAAGAAATGCTGGGCGTCCGTGGCCGAAAATGAGTTGAGGTCCGATATATATCCGATGCCCGGACGGTGATAAGGATGGGCGGAGAAAGCTTCTTCGACGAACTGCTCGAGCAATCGACCGATGGGGTTGCTATCAGTACGCATTCGGCGTTCTTCGATGACTACGTTACGTTCTTTATAGAACTCGCGGAACACGGGATGGGTGTAGCGCGCCGATTCCAGATAAGCCCAGAGTTCCAGGCGATTCAGCGGAAATGAGTAAAAGTAGGCGGTCTGATCTTCAGCTGTAAAAGCGTTCATGCCTTCGCCGCCATTGCGCTCGACGATCTCAGAAAACTGGTTCGGAATCACGTATTGCTGGGCTTCCTTAATGGCGTCTTGCCATGTGGTTTGCAACTGCTTCAATTTCTGTTCATTGCGGTCCACTCGTTTGTCGCGCTCGTGAATATAGGCAGCGTAAGCATCTTCCACTTTCTGCAGGGCGATTTTTTCCGTCGCGTAGTCCTTGGTTCCGATGGTCTCGGTGCCCTTGAAGGCCATGTGCTCGAACATGTGCGCCAGGCCAGTCTTGCCCATGGGATCCTGCACCGAGCCGACGTCAACGTTAGTGAAAAATGAAAAAACAGGCGCAGTGTCCGGTCGCTGGCAAATAACTGCTGTCAGCCCGTTGGGTAGTTTCTTGACCATCACTCGTTTTTCAAAGGAGGCCAGGTCTTGTGCTGAGCACAGGGCGGCAACAAACAGAACCGGAACTAAAAGCTTCAGAATGCGGGACGGCGGAAGCATACCAATCTCCTGGGTAATAAGCAGAGCGTGAAAGAAGATTTGACGGGACAGACCTCCTTTTGTCAAACCGGGAGCGAAAGATGCTTGACATGTCCTTCTTAGCTAATATAATTAGCTAACATGAAATATACGGTTCATCAAGCAAAGACGAATCTTTCTAAGCTGTTGGAGGAAGCAAGAATCGGCAAAGAAGTCATCATTGCCAAAGGAAGCGAACCTGTGGCCAAACTGGTGGCGATTGGGCCCTCGCGCAAGAAGCGCGTTCCGGGTCGTTTGGCTGGTAAGTTCTCGGCCTCGGCGGATGCGTTTGCGCCATTAACTGACCAGGAGCTTAAGGATTTGGGCTTCGAGTGAAGGTCCTTATCGACACTCAGGTTTTGTTCTGGTGGTACAGTGAGCCGTCAAAACTATCTCGATCTGCTGGCGCGATCCTTGAGGATGGTAGCAATATTGTCCTAGTTTCGGCCGCAACAGCCTGGGAGCTTGCGATCAAAGTTGCCATCGGAAAACTCAATGCGCTTTCACTGATATTAGACCTCGTCGGCTTTCTCAAAGAGGAAGGCTTTACGGAACTTCCCATCACAATTCAACATGCAACAAGAGCCGGCTTGCTGCCGCTGCATCATCGGGATCCGTTCGATCGGTTGATCGTAGCGCAAGCTCAAGATTTAGGTATCCCGATCGCCAGCAGTGACCGATTGCTTGATCGCTATGACATCAAGCGACTCTGGTAGTTCCATTCACCCTGCCCTTTTCCCCACCCGATGCTAATTCCAGTGGCTGCTTGGGCTTACGTTGACCTAGCGGATGCTTTCAGCTAACCTTTTTGTATATCCATTGCTGGAAAAGTGTATCCTTAGAGCACAGGAGAAGACGTGTCTGAGAGCCAGAAAAACCTGCTTTTGCTGAAGCCCCGTGGGTTCTGCGCCGGGGTGGTTCGAGCCATTGATATCGTGCGCATTGCGCTCGAAGCCTTTGGGCCACCGATCTATGTCCGTAAGGAGATCGTTCACAACCGTTTTGTAGTAGAAGAGCTTCAGGGTAAAGGCGCCATTTTTGTTGATTCGGTCGATGAGGTTCCAAATGGCGAACGAGTGATTTATAGCGCGCATGGCGTGTCGCCGGAAGTTCGTAGCGCCAGCAAAGAGCGCGGCTTGCGAGTGATCGACGCGACCTGTCCCCTAGTCACCAAGGTCCATGTGGAGGCGGTGAAATTTGCCAAGGAAGGTTATTCTCTTATCCTCATCGGCCATCGTGACCATGATGAAGTTATCGGTACTTTAGGCGAAGCGCCGGGCGTGACCCAGGTCGTCGGATCGCCGGCCCAGGTTGAATCTCTCAGTGTTCCTGACCCGAACCGCGTGGCATATCTCACCCAGACCACGTTGAGCTTGGATGAAGCCAAAGACATCATCGAAGCCCTGCGCCGCAAGTTCCCCAACATCAAGGGGCCACACGCGCAGGATATTTGTTACGCGACTGAGAACCGTCAAGTTGCGGTAAAGCACGTTGCTTCCGACGCCGAGCTGCTGCTGGTTGTGGGTTCGGAAAATAGCTCGAACTCGAACCGACTCGTCGAAGTGGCCCGGAACCTGGGCACGCCTTCGCACTTGATCGACAGTTGCAAAGACATTCAGCCCGATTGGCTGAAGAACGTGAACACCATCGCGCTTACGGCTGGCGCTTCTGCGCCTGAGTGTTTGGTGGAAGAAGTGGTCGAGTTCCTGACAGCCAAGGGTTACAACAATCTGCATGAAGTTGAAGTGATGCCGGAAAATGTTCGCTTTGGTTTGCCTCCAGAGATTGTGGAGGCAATTGCCGCTGCCCCGCGACCGGCTGGAGTCAGTGCTGATTAGGAGTATCTAGTCACGTATGGATGATTTATTCTCCTCCGCCCCAACCCCATCAGCTCCACAACTGCGTTTCGGAAAAATCGAGAACTTTGCCAGCCGCGTGGCCGCGGCGATTGACGCGTGCCGCAACCGGCTCTTTGCCCAGCAGCACGAGGATGGCTA
Organism: Terriglobales bacterium; assembly: GCA_050746025.1. GTDB lineage: Bacteria > Acidobacteriota > Terriglobia > Terriglobales > Acidobacteriaceae > Gp1-AA145. The sequence goes on from JBOGLH010000046.1 coordinate 21,637, forward strand.
CTGGTGCGGCGAACTCGAAGCCGATAGCACGCTCGAGTCCGATTACATCTTGCTGCACACGCTGCTCGGGACCGGCGATCCGGATCGTCACCAGAAGTGCGCCAACTACATTCTTCGGCATCAGAATGAAGACGGTGGTTGGCCGATATATAACGGCGGCCCGTCGAATATCAGTGCATCGGTAAAAGCTTACTTCAGCCTGAAGTTAGTGGGATATAAACCTGATCATCCGGTGCTCGAGCGTGCGCGCCGCAAAATTCTTGAGCTTGGCGGCGTGACCAAGGTAAACACTTTTACCAAGATTTATCTCTGCTTCCTAGGGCAGTACGACTATGACGCCGTTCCGGCGATTCCACCTGAGATTGTTCTTTTTCCCAACTGGTTCTGGTTTAACATTTACGAAATTTCTTCGTGGTCACGGGCCATACTGGTCCCGTTATCGATCGTCTACGCCAAGAAGCCATTTAAGAAAATTTCCGAAGAGATGCATATTAACGAACTTTTCGTCGGTGGCCGGGATAAATCCCGCATGCGTCTCGAATGGAGCCAGAAGCTCGTCTCCTGGCGCAATTTCTTCCTCGTACTCGATCGCCTAGTGCACTGGTTTGAAGCCGTGCACATTCGGCCTCTGCGCTCGATCGCGTTGAAGAAAGCTGAAGAGTGGATGTTAGAGCGTTTTGAGATGTCCGACGGTTTGGGCGCGATCTATCCCGCCATGCTGAACGCGATCATCGCGTTGAGGTGTTTGGGATACTCATTAGACGACCCGCAAATGATTCGCGCACTCGATGAATTCGAAAAGCTGGGGATCGAAGAAAAAGACACCTTCCGCATGCAGCCATGTAAGTCTCCGGTGTGGGACACGGCTTATGCGCTGTTCGCGCTAGGGGAGGCTGGGGTTCCAGCCAATGACCCGCGAATGGTAAAAGCCGCCGATTGGACCTTGCAGAAACAGGTACGCAATCCCGGCGACTGGACAGTAAAGAACAAGCAGGGAAAACCTGCTGGCTGGTACTTCGAGTTCAACAACGAGTTTTATCCCGACGTGGACGACACCGCCATGGTTGCGCTCGGGCTTTCTAAAGTCGAGCACCCCAACGGCCGTTATCAGGTCGAATCGGTGCAGCGCGCCATTGACTGGATCCTCTCGATGCAATGCAAGAACGGTGGCTGGGCATCGTTCGACAAAGACAACGACCGCATGGTCTTTCAGCACATCCCGTTCGCCGATCACAACGCCATGCTCGATCCGCCGACCGTAGATATCACGGGCCGCATTCTTGAAATGATGGCGACCTACGGATACGACAAGAACCATAA